>NZ_JAXKBY010000203.1:0-7047 GCF_036552745.1 Faecalicoccus sp. | reverse complement strand
TCTTTAGGCTCTAAAATAGAGGCTCCATAATTTTTCTTCTTTAAGGCACGTTTACATAGTTCAATGCCTGTTAAGATCTGCAATGCCTTTACGTGTTTTATTCCCTTTATTTCCATTAAATCCTCCACTCTTAAATCAAACAGTTTTTCTAGGTTGTCACACTTACACATTACATCCTTTGCCAAATCAAATACACTTCGATTCTTACTTCCACTTTGTAGAAGCAGCGCCAAAATCTCCAAATCACTTAGAGATTCCAACCCATAGCTTAATGCTTTTTCTCTGGGTCTTAAATTAGTTTCTAATTCTTTGATCTTCATATTATATAAATACGAAAAATAATTGAAAAACTATTAAAAAGTTTTGAAGTTTTTTGATATTTTGATCCATTTACACATAAACCTAGAAAAAAAGATTGAAAAGATCATACGTATTGAACAATCATTTTCAATCATTTGTACAAATATTCATTAGGTTTTAGCAACACAGCTCTGTAGGAAATTTAGTACAATTATCCATCAAATTTATGCCAGAATTAGGCCAAGCACAAAAAAAGTCCTTTATGTAAAGGACTTATAGACATATGGGGCGGCTGACGCGATTCGAACGCGCGAATGACGGAGCCACAATCCGCTGTGTTAACCACTTCACCACAACCGCCATAAAGTGCGCCTGGATATTCTTTCCATGTGCTTGTCTATTGTACCCAATTTAATGACGAATGTAAAGAACATTTTTTACTTTTTGTTTCACTTCCGTCTTTCAATTTTTGAAAAACTGGAACATTTGGTTTACTAAACCACATCAACCTCTACGCACTCGAATTTGGTCCTGCGGTTGTACATTCCCTATCAACAAAGGGCTTTCTGGATCGTGTAATCGAACATTTTCTTCTATTCTTTTTTCATCAAAATTGGCATAACAGTATTTACAATAATGACGACACGTGTTGTATTGTCCGATATCGACCATTTCAACACAACCGCAGTCACGAGCTTTCCATTTTTTAAACTTTGTCCCGGTAATCAGAAAAGCCTCTTCGACTGACATACATACATCTTTACGAAAGCCATACTCACAAAGATCTCGCTGTTCAAAACATGTCTGAACACTCATACCATGCTCTTTGGCAATATAAGAAAAAGAAGTACCGATCAACTTGTAATCGGCGTCCGTAACTCTTTGGTTTGTAATTCGGTTTGATGCTTTCTGACATTTTTATAGTCATCTACAAACGATACGATAATTCGATCCACATATCCCTCTAATTCCATACACATCTTTTCAAAAGCTTTTATGTGATATTTCACATCGTATCTTTCGTTTAATAAGATAGGATCATATCGAACCAGTGGTTTAGACTCTTTAGAAAGCTTTGAAAGCTTACGGATGGCATTCAAAATCAGTCTTTTATCTGGTACATAAGGTTCAATATCTTTATGGTAAGGCGTAAAGGTGACTTGAAAAAGAAATGGTTTTTGCAGTGTATGCAAAGAATCTAGAATCGGTAATGGATTCTTAGTACAAAAAACGATCAAATCGATATTCTCTACATTAATTCGAGAGATAGAACATGGATTGAAAGGATTCCGGACAAGAAAATATCCTTCTTTCATTCGATTTAGAAACCATGGTGTATAAAAAGCTACAATATCTGTTCTTCCACTTACGTTGATAATCATAAAGTCATTGTAAATAGTTCTTATGAAAAATTCAAATTATCTCTTTTATCTTTCTATGATTCTTCAAAAATAGCACGCTAAAGATAATATCCTCCAGTGATTTAAACATCATGTTTATAAACAACAAACTGATCAAAACCGCATATACAATTCATAGTAAAAACTCTTGATTCAATTTGATCATGAAAGCTAAAGAAACTTTGATTTTGATGAATAAAAAAAGAACTTCATCTGAAGTTCTTCAATTTAAAAGTGGAGCAGGTGATGAGAATCGAACTCACGTAGTCAGCTTGGAAGGCTGAAGTTCTACCATTGAACTACACCTGCACAAAAATAAATGGCGGTCCAGATGGGACTCGAACCCACGATCTCCTCCGTGACAGGGAGGCATGTTAACCACTACACCACTGGACCAAATTTAGATATTCAATAAAATGGCGGAGAAGGAGAGATTTGAACTCTCGCGCCAGTTTCCCGACCTATACCCTTAGCAGGGGCACCTCTTCAACCACTTGAGTACTTCTCCAAGTTTTAAGATCAAGAACGCTACTCATCAGCGCTTATTTATATTACCATGATACCTGTGCTATTGCAACACTTTTTATAAAATTTTTTTAATTTTTTTTAGCTGATCGACTTCATACGTTGGCATACACGTATTTGTAGCTGTTTTATGCGATGGATTAAACCAGATCGTCTGTATATTCGCATTGATACCTCCCTGAATATCAGCCTGTAAAGAATCGCCGATCACGATTGCCTGCTCATTAGAAATTCCCTGTTCATGTAAACAATGCATAAAAAATTGTTTCGATGGTTTTTGATGACCGATCTTCTCTGAAATATAAAAAGCATCCATATATTGATAAAACCCTGACAGCTGTAAACGATGGATCTGTTGTTCATAGGGTGCATTGGAAGCTGCACAGATCACATACTTTGATTTTAAATACTCTAAAAGTTCTCCGGCTCCTTCTACAGGAATAGCATATTCATGAAGACCTTCGACAAATTTCTTTTCAAGCGTAACCCCATCAAAAGGAATGCCAAGAACCTGAAGAATTGTTTTCCAACGGATTTGGTAATGCTGCTCCTTTGTCAAAACACCATCTTCAATCTGTGTCCAGAGCTTAGAATTGATCTCTAAAAACACCGGAAAAACCGTGTCCTTTGAAAAAGGCAGATGAAAATACGCAAACGCATCTTTCATAGAAGCTAAAGCGCATGCATTAAAATCAAGTAATGTGTTATCTACATCCAATAAGATCGTTGTAAGCATACGATAAGTATAATAAAAAAACGACTAGAATTCTAGTCGTCATGTACATGGATTCGATTCATTGCACGAACCAGTGCCAAGTTGGCACGTTTCATATTTGTCGCGCTGTCTTTTTTGTCTATGCGATCTCTTGCCCGCCTATAAGCTCTCTTGGCGCGTTCAATATCGATATCGCCTTTACCTTCGATTGCATCCGTCAACAACATGGCTTCATTTTTTTCTAAATGAAAGAATCCGCCTGACAGGGCATATTCCAATCTTGTATCTGACTCATCGACTAAAACAAGTTCACATGGAAGGATTGAAGCAAAAATCGGCATATGATTGACCAGAACTGTCATTTCTCCTTCAACACTTGTTAAATGAATGCTCTTCACCTTTTTTTCAAGATAGCGCCCCCTGGGAGTAACGATTTTCAAAGAAATCATATTACTCACCAGCTAACTGTTCTGCTTTTTTTACAGCTTCTTCCACAGTACCTACAAACATAAATGCCTGTTCGGGAAGATCATCAAATTCACCTGCAAGTATGCGTTCAAAAGAGCGAATTGTATCTTCTAAAGGAACATATTTACCGGGAATTCCCGAGAAAACTTCTGCAACATTAAACGGTTGTGACAAGAAGTTACGAACACGTCTGGCACGATTCACAATTTGCTTATCGTCTTCACTTAATTCATCCATACCTAAAATCGCAATAATATCTTGTAATTCTTTATATCTCTGCAGGATACTTTGAACGCCACGAGCTACTTTATAGTGTCTGTCTCCTACAACAAGCGGATCCAAAATTCTTGAGTTGGATTCCAGAGGATCTACTGCCGGATAAATTCCTAAAGCGGCAATATCTCTGTCCAATACCGTTTTGGCATCCAAATGCGTAAATGCAGTCGCCGGAGCTGGATCGGTTAAATCGTCGGCCGGCACATAAATGGCTTGTACAGAAGTAATTGAACCCTCATTGGTGGAAGTAATACGTTCCTGAAGCTGTCCCATCTCCGTTGCCAGCGTTGGCTGATAACCTACAGCACTTGGAACACGTCCTAAAAGAGCACTTACTTCTGATCCTGCCTGGGTAAATCGAAAGATATTGTCAATAAATAATAAAACATCTTGATGATCCTGATCGCGGAAATACTCTGCCATAGTAAGACCTGTCAGACCTACACGCATTCTGGCTCCCGGACTTTCATTCATCTGTCCATATACAAGAACAGTCTTATCAAGGACACCACTATCTTTCATCTCATGGTACATATCATTTCCTTCACGAGTTCTTTCTCCAACACCAACAACAACGGACTTTCCACCATGTTCTTTGGCAATGTTATGAATCAACTCCTGAATCAGAACAGTTTTACCTACACCGGCACCACCAAATAAACCAATCTTCCCTCCTTTTACATAAGGGCAAAGAAGATCAATTACTTTAATTCCTGTTTCCAGAGGAACGCTGGTCGTGCTTTGTTCATCAAAAGCAGGTGCTTCTCGATGAATCGGCGCATAGCTGACATTCTTTACTTCACCTAAACCATCAATCGGACGCCCGAGCACATTAAACATACGTCCCAGTACTGCCTGTCCTACCGGAGCTTGAATTGGTTTACCGGTATCAATAGCTTCCATACCACGCACCAAACCATCTGTACTTCCCATGGCTATACAACGAACGCGATCGGCACCAATACCTTGCTCAACTTCAACAATTAAGCTCTCCTCGTCTTTTCTTTTAATTTCAATTGCGTTCAAAAGGTCAGGTAAACGATCCTCATCAAATTGTATGTCGACAACAGGACCGATGATTTGTACAACTTTTCCAATATTTTCTGACATTTTCTACCTCCTAAACTAATGCATTGGCACCGCCAACAATTTCAGTAATTTCTTGTGTAATAGCAGCCTGACGAGCTTGGTTAAATGCCAGTTCCAGAGTTGCCTGTAACTCATCGGCATTGTCCGTTGCGCTTTCCATTGCCATTCTTCGTGAAGCTTGTTCACTCGTTTTACTCTCTAACACCTTAGAAAACAAAATGGATTTGGCAGCCATAGGTATTACATCTTTTAACATACTTTGCTGGTCCGGTTCGAAAATCATTTCCGCTTTCGCTATATGCTCCTTCTCTTCCTGTTTGGATACTGGAAGAATGGTTTCTAAAGTAGGAACAAAGGTTAATGTATTTTTATAATGTGTATATAAAACTTGTATACTTGAAATTTCTTTTTGTTCATAAAGTTGTAAGGCTTCATCCATTTTTGTTGCCAAAGATGTATACACATTGTCTTCATTTAATTCAGGCAAAGAATCATAAACACTGTAATCCCGATTTTTGATCCAGTTTATCCCACGAGAGCCAATCATTATGATCTTGTCATCTTTAGAAATATGGCTTTGGATCATTTTGTGGATGTTTGCATTGTATCCTCCACAAAGTCCCATATCGCTGGTTACAACAAAAATCAATTTGGGTTTAGAAACATCCGAATTAAGATAGATAGAATTCTTGTGAGCCGAATATAATACCAAAGTCAAAAGCGTCTGTAAACTATCCGCATATTCACGATTCTCTTCCATTCTTTGTTTTTGTTTAGTTAACTTACTGGAAGCTACCAGCTGCATAGCTCTGGTAATTTTTTTGGTTGATTCTACGGACTTAATTCGGGCCTGTATTGCTTGTCGAGTCTGCGCCATAAATTAGGCACCCTCTGTCGCAAAAAAATTCTTAGAATATGCATCTAAAGCGGTTTTCATTTGTGTCTCTAACTCATCATCCAATTCCTTCTTGGTCTCAATCTGATCGAAGATAAAAGGATATTCTCTATGGGCAAATGCAAGCAGTCCGGCTTCAAAAGCTTGTACTTTTTCCACAGGCACCTCTTTTAAGTACTTATGCTTAGCAGCATACAGAGAAAGGATTTGTTCGCTGACACGTAAAGGTGCATACTGTTTTTGAATCAACAATTGAATCAATCTGGCACCATGCTCCAAAACTTCCTTTGTGGCGGCATCTAGATCAGATCCAAATTTTGAGAATGCTTCCATTTCTCGATATTGTGCCAATTCCAGTTTTAAAGATCCGGAGACTTGTTTCATGGCTTTGATTTGTGCGGCAGAACCAACACGGCTCACTGAAAATCCGGAATCTACACTTGGTCGAATCCCTTGATTAAACATATCTGTTTTTAAGAAAATCTGTCCATCGGTAATGGAAATGACATTCGTCGGAATATAAGCTGAAATATCACCAGCTTGCGTTTCGATAATTGGCAAAGCCGTCATAGAACCATTTCCATAATTCTCATTTAGACGAGCAGCTCTCTCTAATAAACGAGAATGCAAATAGAAAACATCACCCGGATAAGCTTCACGTCCCGGTGGTCTTCTTAAAAGTAACGACATGGTACGATAAGCTACCGCATGTTTGGATAGATCATCATAAACAATCAGGACATCCTGACCATTTTCCATCCATTCTTCCCCCATGGCACAACCGGCATAAGGAGCTAAATATTGTAAAGGGGCAGGCTCACTTGCCGTAGACACAACAATTGTTGTGTATTCCATTGCCTTATGCTGTTTCAATTTTTCGACAATTTGAGCTACCGTACTTGCCTTTTGTCCGATCGCAACATAGATACATTTTACATTTTGATCTCTTTGATTAATAATCGTATCGATTGCGATAGCGGTTTTACCTGTCTGACGGTCACCAATGATCAACTCACGTTGTCCTCTACCGATAGGGATCATAGAATCAATAATTTTTAGACCTGTCTGTAAAGGAACGGAAACACTTTTCCTTGTCATAACACCCGGTGCTACTCGTTCTACCGGACGCGTTTGGGAAGTCTCTAAACTTCCTTTCCCATCAATTGGCTGTCCCAGCGCGTTAACAACACGTCCTATCAGGGCATCTCCAACAGGGACTTCAACTATGTGACCTGTTCGTTTAACCAGGTCACCTTCTTTGATATCGTTGTTCTCTCCCATGAGCACGACACCGACTTGCTCATCCTCTAAGTTCATGACCATGCCGTAAACATCATGAGGAAACAGCAGCAACTCACTCATCATCGCATCTCTAAGTC
>NZ_JAXKBY010000202.1:0-2885 GCF_036552745.1 Faecalicoccus sp. | reverse complement strand
TTTTTAATATTGCCATCTGAGCCCATAAAAAAATCGGAAATTCTTTAATAGAGTTTCCGATTTCGTTTATTTAAGCCATTTTATTTTTCATGCGTAACTACTAAATTGCTAACAAATTCACAATACTGTTCACTTTTTGTAAGCATGCTATAATCATTACGGTGATCAAAATGAAAAAAATTGTATGGGACTGGAACGGAACTTTGCTTGATGATATCGATTTGTGTTTGGAATGCATCAATACTTTATTAGTTCATCATGGTTTGTCCTGTCTACCGGATAAAGAAGCCTATCGCAAAGTATTTGGCTTTCCGATTGAAAACTATTATCGCGCAATTGGCTTTGACTTCACAAAAACTTCTTTTGAAACACTGGCTCACGAATATATGGAATACTATCAGGAAAAGAGCTATGACTGCGCATTAGTACAGGATGCTTATCAAGTATTAACACAGGCCAGATCTTTACAAATGGAACAAACAATTCTTTCAGCCAGTAAAAAAGATTATTTGTTGGCGCAGATTCAAAAAAACGATGTACAGGAAAGAGTAGATCGCATTTATGGAATCGAAGACATTTATGCACACAGTAAACTGGAACTGGCAAAAGCATATATGAAGACATGCCAGAAAGAAGATGAAGTTTGGTTTGTAGGTGATAGCTTACATGATTATGAAGTGGCCAGTCAGGCTGGCGGTAAATGCCTGCTGGTGACGACCGGACATCAATCAAAAGAGCGTTTACAGCAGGCAGGTGTGCCTGTGCTCGATTCATTAAAAGAGTGTTTAGAGGTCATTTATGCAGGAAATTAAGATCGGGGTAAATGATGCCGGACAACGACTGGATCGCTTTCTTCAAAAACATTATGCGACATTGACAAAATCGATGATGTATAAAGCCATTCGCAATAAGAAGATCAAAGTCAATCGTAAGCGCTGCACATATGATCAAAAGCTGCAGGAGGGTGATTCGATTCTTTTATTTCTTCCTTATGAATTTTTAGAAACCAGACAGAAGGCTTGTCCTGTGAATACCGGAAGTATTGCTGTTGTCTATGAAGATGATGATATTGTGCTGGTCAACAAGCCGGCAGGCTTGCTTTCACAAAGTGATGAAAAAGGCTTGCAGGATACATTGGTCAATCGCATACAGTATTATTTAGTTCAGAAAAAGGAATATGATCCGCAAAGAGAGAACAGCTTTGCCCCGGCAATCTGTCATCGTTTGGATAAAAATACATCTGGTTTGATCCTGGCGGCAAAAAATGCCAGAGCCCTACGTTTAATGAATGATGCGATCGCTTGTCATAAAGTTCACAAGGTATATTGTGCCAGGATTGAAGGAATACCTTTATGGGATACAAAGGAAGTTCTTTGTTATATCAAAAAACAGGAGACTAAGGCACTTGTTGCGGCAGAGGCAAAGCCGGGCTATAAAGAAGCTCGAATGCATGTAAAGGTATTAAAAAGACAAAAAGAATATTCTATTGTTCAGATCTTTTTGGAAACAGGAAGATTTCATCAAATTCGTGCCAGTATGGCATATTTAGGCTATCCGCTTTGCGGTGATATCAAATATGGCTATAAGGGAAGCCAAAAGGGCTATTCTTTATGTGCGTATCATTTAGAGATCGGCGATGTGGATTTACCGATCGCAAACAAAGAATTTACCATACCGATATCGTTCTAGCTTGAAGGATAGAAGGGATAGGAGTATAATCCCTTCTATGTGAGGAGAAATAGATATGAGTGATTATCGTTATTTATTAGATATTGCCCTGATTTTATTAGGGACAAAGGCATTTGGTTTATTCACAAGAAAACTAAGGATGCCGGCTGTTGTCGGTGCCCTGCTTGCCGGTATCATTCTTGGGCCGGCCGTTTTAAACTGGGTTCAGCCAAGTAATTTGATTTCTTCTCTTTCTGAGATTGGAGTCATCGTTTTAATGTTTGGTGCCGGTTTGGAAACCAGTATTACCGATTTGAAAAAAGCCGGATTAAAGGCTTTGGTGATTGCCGTTTTAGGTGTATTGGTTCCTTTAGGTCTTGGATATTGGATTGCGACATTCTATAACGTGGGGCCGGAAGCCTGGATCGGTAACTTATTTTTAGGTGTTATTCTGACGGCTACTTCTGTAGGTATCACGGTTGAAACCTTGAAAGAAATGGGCGCTATGAAAACGACCAGCGGTAATGCAATCCTAGCTGCTGCCGTGATCGATGATGTGTTGGGTATCATTGCGCTTACGATCGTCTCCGGTTTAGCTGATAGTTCGGTAAACGTAGGCATTGTCTTATTGAAGATCGTTTTGTTTTTCATCTTTGCCATTATCGTTGGTGTTTTACTACATAAAGTTTTTGCCTGGTGGTTTGATCATGATTCCCGTGGCGGACTGCAAAGATATTCCATCATCAGTTTTGCGTTTGCCTTGATTATGGCTTTTGTCTCCGAGGAGTTTTTTGGCGTTGCCGATATTACCGGTTCTTTTGTGGCAGGCTTGATCATATCAGGAACCAGCCAATGCGCCTATGTGACAAAAAGAATCGGAACGCTTTCTTATTTGTTGATATCACCGGTATTCTTTGCCAGTATCGGTTTAAAACTGGAACCATTTAATTTTTCGGGATCTGTATTGCTGCTTATCTTATTATTGTGTGTGATTGCTTTATTGAGTAAAGTTGTTGGATGTGGACTTGGCGCATTGCTTTGCCACTATTCAAAATCACAGGCGATACGAATTGGCTGTGGAATGGTATCGCGTGGTGAAGTTGCTTTGATTGTCGCCAATAAAGGAATGGCGTTGGGAATCTTTCCAAATTTCTTTGTGACACCGGTTTTATTGTGTGTGGTCTTTACTACGATCATTACACCGATTTTACTAAAGG
>NZ_JAXKBY010000201.1:0-9380 GCF_036552745.1 Faecalicoccus sp. | reverse complement strand
TTTCCATTAAATTATCATTGACCGGGCAGTTGGTACTCTGTACGAAATATACGTGTTTTCCACGCACACTTTCTCCCAGTTCCACTAAAACTTCTCCGTCCGCAAAGTGATTCACCTTGCTTTTTCCTAATTCCATTCCTAATTCTTCGCAGATATGTTCTGCCAAATTCTTGCTGGATGATAATCCAAATACAATAGTGTTTTCCATGATTGTTCCTTTCCTCTTCCCTGATACTATTTTGTCTGTTTTTGATACGCGATAGTTTTATCCTGAATGAAGGTACGCCATCGGGCCTACACTTTGATTAGCTTCTACCCTGGTGCTGACGACCTTACTGGAATCAATCATGGCATGATCGCCGATGACTGCATCCTTTATATACGAACCCGGAAGAATTTCCACAAAATCTCCGATTTCCGTTTCTCCTAATATTTCTACGTTGGGATGAATGATCACATCGTGTCCGATCTTTACATCTTTTCCGATGACGGTTCTCAACGGATCTACGATCTGCACGCCTTGCTTCATCCATCCTGTATTGATGTGATTTCGCATCCATACATACGCTTTATTTAACTCTACACAATCGTTGATTCCCATCACTTCATCTCGATCTTCGATCACACACGCATTGACTTTCTTTCCCAGATTCGCCAGAATACTGACCATATCCGTTAAATAATATTCATTTTGTGCATTGTTTGGCTGAAGATCATCAATATGAGCGAAAAGATCCTCGTTTTTAAAACAATACATGCCTGCATTGATTTCACGAATTTCTCTTTGTTCCGGCGTACAATCTTTGGCCTCTACGATGGATAAGACATTGCCGTTTTCATCTCGAACGATACGTCCGTAATGGGCGCCATCTTCCAACACAGCACTGAGTAACGTTAATGAGGCATCCTGATTGGCCTGAAACAGCTTTTCCAATGTTTCCGGCTGAATACAAGGACCATCTCCGTTGATGATCAACGTATCTCCCTTTGCATCTGCCAACTGCTTACACTGCATGATCGCATGGCCGGTACCCAACTGTGGTTCCTGCAAAGCAAATTCACAATCACTGAACGCATCTTGAATGCTTTGTGCCTGATAGCCGACAACAATCAGAATTCTTTCAACATGTACCGCTCTTAGTGCATCGACAATATACCCCAACATTGGTCTGTCAATGATAGGGTGCATGACCTTACTGAGTGTTGACTTCATTCGGGTTCCTTTGCCCGCTGCCATTATAATCGCATTGCGCATGCAATCACCGTCCTTAACGTTTTACCCTTAACATCATAACAAAAATCAATTCACAGTTAAAGAAAAAGAAAAGGGTTTTTAAACCCTTTGTAAAATCATGACTCTAACGCATCGATTCGATCTTGTACTTCCTGAATTTGCGACGTTAACTGATCAATCGTGCTTTGTGCCGAATCCACATCCGACTGTGCCTGTGAAACTTCAGAGGATGCAGAATTCACATGTGACTGAATGGAAGAATAATCCCCAATTCCATTTAATTTCCACTGCAGATTAGAAATCTCCTGCTGTAAGGAAGCTTGTTTCTTATATGACTGTGTAAGCTCTGTCAATTCCTCTTCTGAAATCTGATCAGCCGGAATATTCTGGAGTTCCTTCATACGTGCTTCCAAAGTACTGAGTTCCGTTTGTTTCTGCTCCAATTGCGCATTTGTATTTTGCCAGGTCGAAAGCTTATTATTCCAGTTATCATAATCACTTTGTGCACTTGATAAGCGAGAATTCGCATCATTTAGATCCGACTGTGCATCCGATAATTGAGACTGTAAACTTTTTAATTGCGCTTTTAACTCTGCGATTTTGGCATTATTGTTCGAAGAGTCTTTTTTACTGTCCGATTTTGCCTTTGCCAAAAGCTCATCAAAAGTAGAACCGGTGATCTTCTCAAAGTAATCATTTAACTTTTTCTTCTGCTCTTTTGTCAAAGAATCGTAATCATCTTCCATATCTTCAATTCCATCATAATCATCACCGGTTAAAGAATCTAACCAGTCAATAATCGAATCATAAGCCCGTTTCTGTTTCTTGGTGACTTCTTCAGTTTTATCTTCTTTTCCTGAATTCATCAACGTATAAACACCAAAACCAAGGATTCCCACTACCATAAGAGCAGCAATCACGATTCCCACAACAGCAGCCGGTGATAACCCTTTTTTCTTCGTTGGCTTTTTATGCGGCATAGGCTCTTTTCGATGCGAAGAACCACCATGCGATACAACCTCTCGCCGTAATTTTGGTGGTTTATCCTCATCCAGTAGAGATTGAATCTCATTATCGTTGATCACAACGGTTTTATTGGTATCTGTATCTTCTTCCTCGATCTTTTCCGGATCAAACATAACAGTGGTTCCAGCCGATTCTGTTTTCTTTGGTTCCGGACGCAAAACGATCGTATCATTCGTTTCATTTTGAACCGGTTCTGGCTCTACCGTCTGTCTGGAAGCTCGCTGCATGCGATCCTGTCTTCTTTTCTGTGCGGTAAAACCTTCCATTTTTTCTTCCAGTACTTCTTCTTCCTGAAAAGAATCCAACAGTCTGGAAATTTCGTCTTTCGGTTTTCTTGCGGTCATAACAACTCCCCTTTTGCTTCATTCTACCAAAAGAGGCTCTTTTTTTCTACAATCATTTCTTGATGTTTAGAAAGCCATAACGGATGAGCGGCAATCACAAAAACTTTGTTTGGAGACAATAATTCAATTCCTCTTTGTAAACTGGAGCCGGTCGTACAGACATCATCAACCAGTAAAATCGGCTTATCGGCAAGCGTATATTGTTCTTTTCTGAAAATCACATCGTTTACCTTTTCTCGCTCTTTTTTAGAAAGCTTGCTTTGTTTATGCTCTTTCTTTTTATATAAAGGAGATGCGATCGGTACATCATAAAAGGTAAAAATATCGGATAATGGATCAAACCCTCTTTGCATACGCTTTTTGTCACTGGAACAAAGCGAACAAACTGTGTACTTTTTCATTTTATGTAAATACGAATGAATTGGTTCTAAAAAGACTGGTGCCAACACGCGATCACATTGTTCCTTATAACGGAAAAATAGGCGCTCTAAAAAATCATCATATTCATACAATACATGCCATTCCACTTGATTGATTTTATAAATCTTTTTACACACTCGAAATTGGTTGCGACATCTTTTACAAAGACAAAAAGAAAGTAAATCTACACTCTGTATGGAGTCCAAAGACTCATTACAAATTAGACAGAAGCGTTCATTTGCTTCAAAATACGAACGCACTCTCGAATGGATGAACTGGCGTATTGACATAAACAAATTCCTTTCCCGGAGGGATCTTTCATAGATCTTCCGATACGTCCGAAAATCTGAATCAAACTGGCTGCGGTATAAACCGCGTGTTGTCCTTCAAACACCGCAACCTGCACACTGGGAATTGTAATTCCTCTTTCTAACAAAGTTGTGCACACTAAAACATCAATTTTCTTTTGTCGGTAATCTTCTAAAATCTGATCTTTATCTTCTGTCTGGGAATGAACTCCCTTCGTCTTAACAAAAAAGTTCAGTAAAACTGTCATCCAAAGGCAATCATTGCGGCGTGGTACAAACACTAAAACTTGTTTATTTTCTTTCTTACAGCCCCTGCAAAAGCGAACAAGAACTAAAACTTGCCTCCATATGGCTGCCTGGATTACTTTGGGGATGATCAAAGGATATCCGTGAGGTCGTACAAACAACTCTACCATTTCCATCTTTTTTTGTTGGATCTGAAGAAGTATTTCTTTTGATGGTGTGGCACTGAGATACATTTTCTGTCCTTTACAGGAAAGATGCACGATCTGTTCTAAAAGTTGATTCCCGGCAAAAGGAAAGGCATCCACTTCATCCAGTATCAACAAATCAAATCCATAAGGGTAACGATATAACTGATGCATCGTACAGACAATCAAATCGCCATCTGTGATTGATGTATAATCCTGCGCCACTTCTACAACAGATAAGCCTTTAAAGGCTTTGCGCAAACGTTGGGCAATTTCTAAAACCACCTGCCTGCGACTGATCGCAAAGGCTACTTTCTTTCCCAATGCCAGGTAATAACAAATACTTTCAAACGTAATCTCCGTTTTACCGGCACCGGTTGCGGCATACACAAACACATCCTTTCCTTGTTTTAAATACGAAAGCGCCTTATGAGATGCCTTTTTTTGTGCATTGGTCAATTCATAATCTAGTTCTGGTTTTCCCTTCCAGACCTTCTTAGATAAAGTACAAGGCAAAATAGTATCCCCTATATTCATTCTGGAAAAAGGAATACACCTTCGACAATAATAAACACCATTGTCATAACCAAATAATCTTGGATCTTCATTCTTACATCTAGGACATTTCATACTATTCATTACGATAAAAAGTCCAAAAAAGACAAAAAAATCATTCAAGAAAATTTTTTCCTGAATGACTTTTCTACTTTATTTAAAGAAATGTGTTTCTTTTAATCGTCTGGCCGCTTCTTTGATGGCACTTTCATCCTGCACCAAAGCTAATCGGACATAGCGTTCTCCCTGCTTACCAAAAGCCTGACCCGGTGTTACGACAATGCCGGTTTTCTCCAACAAATCTAATACAAAGGCTTTGGAGTCTTCATACTTTTCCGGGATTTTTGCCCAGGAAAACATCGTTGCCGGACTTTTAGGAATGATCCAGCCGGCTTCGGCAAACTCTTTGACAAGCACATCTCTTCGATCCTGATAAGCCTGGCATGTAGAATGAATGCCCTGACCACCATGACGTAAAGCTTCAATACCGGCATATTGAACCGGCAAAAAGATACCATAATCCATATTGGATTTTAATGT
This sequence comes from Faecalicoccus sp., assembly GCF_036552745.1. Lineage (NCBI taxonomy): Bacteria > Bacillati > Bacillota > Erysipelotrichia > Erysipelotrichales > Erysipelotrichaceae > Faecalicoccus > Faecalicoccus sp. The sequence continues at coordinate 4,522 of NZ_JAXKBY010000201.1, read as the reverse complement.
ACTGTAAACTTCGATAATATCTTTGTTGCCTACACAAACACCTAAGCGGGCACCGGCCATACCAAATGTTTTAGAGAATGAATTTAATTCGATTCCAATCTCTTTGGCACCTTCAAACGATAAAAAGCTTTTACCGATCTTTCCATCAAAGACAAGTTCACTATAGGCATTATCATGGAGTACCATGATGTCATATTTTTTCGCAAAGGCGATCAGCTCTTCATAGAAAGAATCCGGAGCAATTGCACAAGTAGGATTGTTTGGATACGATACGATCATCATTTTTGCCTTTTTCGCTATTTCCGGATCCATCGCATCAAAATCAATCAAATATCCATTTTCTTCCAGTAAAGGCATATACTCCACAGTCGCACCGGCAATCTTAGGTCCATCACTGAAAATAGGATAATAAGGATCCGGCACTAAGACAATATCGCCTTGATCACAAGTCGCCAAAAACAAAGTGCTTAGAGCTTCCTGTGAACCTTGCAGGCAAACCATTTCATTCGGTTCTAATTCTACATCATAACGATTTTTATACCAGTCATGAATGGCCTCTTTCATCTGGGGAAGATCCGTAATGGCATACTTATAATTTTCAGGCACCATCACAGATTCCTGCATGACCTTCATAATCGATGGCTCCGGGGCAATATTGGGTGAACCGATAGAAAAATCAATCGTATCTTTTCCCGTTTTCTTTGTATAGTCTTGTTTCAAATATTTTAAACCTGTAAAGACAGATGGTTTAAATACTTCCATTCGTTTTGATTTGATCTGCATATGTATCTCCTATATATGAAAAAAACAGCGTTTAACGCTGTTTCTATTGTATCACTTATTGTCCGCTTTTCAGACCATATTTCTTGTTAAATTTCTCAATACGTCCCTGAGCAGCTGCGAAACGCTGACGACCAGTGAAGAATGGGTGACAGTTACTGCAAGTATCTACACGCAATTCGTCTTTTTTGATCGTACTTCCTGTTTCAAATTTTGCGCCACAAGATGTACAGATACATTTAACACGATGGTATTCCGGATGAATTCCCTTTTTCATGTCGTATCCTCCTTCCGCCTTAAGCCACATTCGAGCTTAAAGTAAGTGCGTAAGCATCATATCATGATAATAGACTCTTTTCAAGCTCTATTATCAGTTTGTATGTGTTGGGGTAGCTATTACCCAAGGAAAGATAGAAATGCTTGAAAGTTGAAGAACGGTTTGCATCAACAAAGTCATTTCAATGCCTTAACAGGTACTTTTTACTTACTACTTTTGCCTGGTTACTTCATTGTAAAGGTCATATTCTACAATGTTTAATAGTGGTAGTGATTTTACTATGCACACTCTATCTACAAAACTATAAATGATAAATCTTACTTCATTTACTCTACTCATATCTATACAGCTAAATAGCAAAAGAAAAGTAAACACGCGATAAATCACCACATAGCAAAAAAGTGGCTAAAAGTATGTAAATAAAATCTCTAAGCCACTTTTAATTAGCTGTGAAAAGCAGAAAAGAAATCAAGCCTTTTTTAGCCAGTCGATAGCCATACCCAGTCCAAACGCAATAACACTGGGTAATGCCCATGCCAGACCTAAATTCGCAAGTGGCAATTGTAGGTAAAGATTATATAGAACAGGAATAGGCAAATTCAAGCTCGCCAGCATTTGCACCAAACTAATCGCACCGGCTACACCAACAGTTAAGCGATAAGTCAGTTTTGATTCAATTGGTGAATTACCTAATAAAATCAAAATGATGGCCACTGGATAAATGGCTACTAGAACAGCTACTGAATAAGCTAAGATTTGATTTAAACCAAAGTTGGCTAAAATGGTTGAAATCACAACCCACATCACTAGCCACGCCTTATAAGAACCTTTTTTTGTAAGACTATAAAAGTATTGTGAAATACTTGAAAGTAACCCCACGCAGGTGGTCAAACAAGCTAAGGTAAAGATCAAAGCCATGAGGATGGCCCCCAGACCACCAAAAAGTTGATTGGCCACACCACGAAGAATTTCAGCTCCATTCTCTGCCGACAAAACACCTGCTGAACTGGCACCAAGGTGGGCCAGCATTAAGTAAATCAACATTAGTATAGTTCCTGCACCTAATCCCGCACGAAGCGTCACTTTCGGACTATCTTGCTGGCTGATACCAAACCCCTCAATGACTTGTGTAATTACCAATCCAAAGTTTAAGGCCGCCACAGCATCCATGGTTTGATATCCGTCTACAAAGCCTTGTAGCAAAGGGCTTGATGCATAGGATCCTGTTGCTGCCTGATAGTTTCCTAAAGGATGAATTAAACTGGCAACAAATAAAATCAACATCAACATCAGTAAAGTCGGCGTTAAGACTTTACCAACACGATCAAGCAACTTGCTTGGTGTAACGCAGAGCCAAAAAGCGACAAGAAAAAAGATCACCGTATAAGCCAGCAAAGCAAGATCCATCGGAACCGATTTTGGCAGATAAGGTTGAACCGCCATCACAAAAGGCAAACTTCCCGCACGCGGGATACCCAAGAAGGGCCCGATGGACATATAGATGACAATCGTAAAGAAAACCGCAAACACCGGATGAACACGGCCTGCAAGATTCATCAGTCCCTTTGATTTACTGACAGCTACAACCCCTAATACAGGCAAAACAACGGCTGTAATCCCAAAGGCCAGCATCGTCCACCACGTCTCATGGCCAGCCAAACGTCCAACAAGAGGTGGGAAAATCAGGTTACCAGCACCGAAAAACATTGAAAATAATAAAAGTGATATCAAACGATACTGTTTACTCGTTAATTTTTTCATATCAATTCCTTTCATTCCGTTAGCCAAGATAACAAAGAATATGACCCTATGTCAATTCAGTTCAAAAAAACACAAAAAAGTAAAAACAAAATTGTATTATCTTTAAAAAAGACAACTTTACACATCCAGTACCGCTTATAAGCATCTGGTCAAAATCAAATCTACAGCACTAAAGACCATAGAAAAAGAACCTCTGGATCTTATAAATTGTACAAATCACAGTTTTCATCGTGAGAATTAATGACTCCGATCGCCTGTAGATACGAGTAGATGATGGTCGTACCGACAAATTTCATACCACGCTTTTTCAGATCCTTAGAAATTTCATCCGATAACTTCGAGCTAGTCAAACCAACTTCTTTATAAATTTTCCCATTGGTAAAAGTCATTAAGTAAGCATAAAAACTTCCCTGTTCTTTTTGAATGGCTTTAAAAATCCTGGCATTTACCACACTCGCTTTGATTTTTAAACGATTGCGTATGATTCCTTTATTTTGGGCAAGTTCCTGCAGCTTATCTTCGTCATACGCACAAATTTTATCCAGATCAAACTGATCATAAGCCTGGCGAAAAGCTTCTCGCCTATTTAATACGCATTCCCAGGATAGACCAGCCTGAAAGGATTCTAAAATCAACATCTCCAATAAATATCGCTCATCAAAATTAGGCTTTCCCCATTCTTCATCGTGATAACGAATATATAATGGGTTATTCATATTACACCAGCTGCAGCGTTTCATAAAGCAGTTCCTTTTGTCGGGACAATAAATTTTGATAGATCGTGTCCTTCGCTTTCTAAGAGTTTGACTTTATTGGCTATGCCACCACCATAACCGGTCAAGCTTCCATTCGAGCCGACCACACGATGACAGGGAATCAAAATACAGATTGGATTCCAGCCCACAGCACCACCTACCGCCTGCGTTGACATTTTATCCATTCCTTTGATCTTTGCGATATTTTCAGCAATATCCTTATACGTCACTACTTTTCCAAAAGGAATCTGAAGCATTTGATCAATTACAAGCTGACGAAATGGTGTTACCTGATTCAGTTTATACGGTGGTAAAAAGGAAGGCTCTTTCCCTGAAAAATAGATATCCAGCCATTCTTTTGTCTGATTGAAAATGGATAAATCTTTCTCGATAAAATCTTTTCCATGTTTGATTTCATCTCTGGATCCTTCAAACCACAATCCAGTCAAAACCTGACCATCACTGGACATATAAATCTTACTAAATGGACCATCGTAGCTTGTTCTATACATCATTTTATTTAATCCTTTCTGTACTAGGCATCACTGCGGGCATACGCATTTTTCATGATTGAACTTAATTCAAACAAAACTTTAGACAAGGATTCATCCGCTGCTTCTTTTGCCATATCGGCAATGGCTTGATTGGCCTGTGTGCGGATTTCTTTTTTGCGCTCTTCTGTTTCTTCCTGTGCTAACAGCGCATCGGTTTTGTGAATGATTTCATGAGCTTTGGCAGCCACTTTATTTTGATAACGTTCAATCAGGTTTCGAGATTGTTTAAAGCTGGCATCGGCCATAGCGGCAATCAGGCGACTTGTCCAGTAAAAGTTATCCGTAGAAACCTTGCCGGTAGTATTGGACAAATAGTCAGGCACCATATCCACATGAGGATAGACAATATGAAATGACGAAGGAGGGATAAAAAAAGTAACCTTCCTTAATTTGTT
>NZ_JAXKBY010000200.1:0-17847 GCF_036552745.1 Faecalicoccus sp. | reverse complement strand
ATTCATTACTTTTTTATCCGGCAGATTGCAACAGATGCTTTATTTGAGGTTTCTTTTTAATGCTGAATTATGGCTAAATCACCAAACTGTGGGTATAGCGAATTAAATAATGTTGGTGAAAATTTGGCCGTTACTGGAGGCAATCCGTTCGGAGCTTGGTATGAAGATGAAAAGAAAGTTTATGATTATCTTCAAGAGCACGGCTTAACTATTGAACAGGTTAATAAAAATTCCGAATTGAAGAAACAAATTGCAAACGAACTTGGAATTAGTGTCGGAAACGTGCAAGTTGGTCATTATGAAAATATTATTAACCCTGCTTACAAATATGCTGGTTTCGCCATGGTTGATGTGATTTGGCCAGGATTAAATATTGAAGGTACCTTATTTGGTCAAACATTCAGCAGAAATGAAACATATGTAGCTAATGCGATGAGTGTATCCGAATATATGGCAAAATTGGATGCGTATATTGCCAGTCTGGAAGGTTCCGGTTCTTCGATGGATGAACTTCGTGAAAAGCTGGAAACCTTGAAAGCTGAATTGGCCGATCTGCAAAGTCAGAAGACCAACGCCGAAGGGCAGGTCACTACCGCTCAGAATGCCTATACACAGGCGCAGAGTGATGCCAGTGCCAAGAAAGAAGCCTATCAGGAATTGGAAGCTTCTCTGGAACCATTGCGTCAGGAAATGGAAACCACTCGTGAAACTGCTTCCCAAGCCCGTACCGATTATCTGAACTTGTATCACGAAATGGAAGCGCAACGAGAAACCGTTTCTGAATTACAGACACAGAAAGAAACTGCGGAAACGACGTTAGCCGAAGCCCAGAAAGCTCACGATACCGCCGTACAGGGTCGTGAAGAGGCAGAGTCTTCCATTGAAACGATTGAATACAATCTGGATCACTTCGAAGAAGCTGTTGCCGAAGCCGGTACCAAAGTGGATAATGCGGAAAAAGCATGGAATGATGCTAAAGATGCGGAAGAAGAGGCAAAAGCTGCTTATGAGGAAAAAGCCGAAAGCTTACAGCCTTATCAGACTGCCGTAGAGGAAGGCAAAGCAATTCAGGCGGAAATCCAGATCCGTGTCGATGCCGTAAAAGAAAAAGAAGCCGAAGTCCAGGCTGCTTACGATGCTGCAAAAGAAGCGTATGAAGCACTGTTGAACGGTGACAGTACCACGAATGTAGAAGTGGCACTGGAAGCTTTAAAAACCGCAGAAGAAAAAGTCAATACATTGACCTTCGAAGTGGAAGCTTTACAGGCTGAAGTTGCTGAAAGCACAACGGCTGTTGAAACGGCACAGGCCAAAGTGACTGCTGCAAAAACACGTAAAGCTCTGTTGGAAAATCTGCAGGTCGAAGTCTCCAAAGTGGCTGCCGGACAGATCGTTACGCCGATGGAAACCGATGATACCTTTGTATTGTCAGTACAGGCACTGTATCCATCCATTACAGGTGCTTTTGCTACCATGCAGCAGGCTGAAATGGCATTGAAAGAAGCTCAGGAAGTAACTGCTACGGCTACCGGTGATTTGCGTGAAGCCCAGGATGCTTACAATCAGGCAAAAGCCAACTATGAAGCCCTGATCGATGAAATGAACGATTTGATCAATGACTAGATCAAACCGGAAGATCCAACGACTCCGGAAAGTCCATCAACAACACTGTCTACGGATTCTTCTACAACAACGTCTACGGAAACAACCACTTCCACAACGACGGAAGGTACGGATACCGGAGTCATCACCGGATCTGCCGCTTCCTTATTAGCTATGGGTGTATCGGCTCTTGCTATTCTTCGACTGGAACGTAAAAGAAGAATGGGTATCATCGGTTTATCACGAGTTGAAAGAAATGCGGACTTGTATAAAAGCTTGAGAAAGTAATTCATACTTATTTGTTGTCCTATTAATTCAATATATAAAAAAGAGATGTATATGCAATTGGTCATTACATGCTACACATCTCTTTTCTTTTACCTGTGGCAGGATCAATATTAGTGAAAGTAATATGCCTAATACGATGATACGATTTTGTTATCTCGAATATTAATAGGATTGATTATGTGCTTTCTTATTTCTCTTCAAAGATTCCAATCCATGCTTAATGTATTCACTATAGTCTTTGTACGCTTTGAACAACTCATTTTTGATGGATTCGGATAGTTCCTTAGGTTCAATGACGATCGCTTCCGAACCAAATTTGGTAAAGTATCGTTCTGCCTGGGATTGTGAGCAGGAAAATGTATAAACCTGTTTTTCTTCATCGATCGCAAGAATAGGCGGTCTAAAAGTATAGATCTTCTTTAAATTGGCAATTCCTTTTTTTGTCAGATACACTTTGACTTGTTCATCGTTGGGGCGCATGACAAACTGCGGGCACTGCAAACGTGTTTTTTCCAGATAGTGTATATCTGTCTTATCCAGCTCTATGTCTTCATCCAAAATGAATACGTGTTCGATAAAGGTCAGTCGCAAAGACATCAATCTTCCTTCATGGGTATGATCCTTACATAAAAGATAGTTATACAACTCTTCTTTGGATGTGGTCAGAGAATATGGGGATACGATACGATCCCGATTGTCTCTTGTGATCTTGATCTTTTTATGCAGATTGATGGCTTCCAGAATCTTGTCAGTGGATGTTTTAAAGATGATCCGTTCTCTTTGATTCAATGGTAAAGAGGCATAGGAAACAAACAATCTTTTAAACAGTTCCGATTCGGAAGCATACTGATTTGAAAATGTATCTATAAAATCCTTATAGGCAAGATTGTTTGGCTTGTTGATCTGGATCGTCAAAACCTTGCCTTTGGAATCTGATTCAAGCGTCATATGTTTGTTTTCGATATAGAGGACAAGATCATGCAGCAGGCTGTCATCGATAGTGGCGCTGCTTTTTTTTGCGATTTCAATAAGATCCTGACCAATTTCCTTGCGCATGGAGAAATAGGTATTGTGATAATTCAAAAACAGTGTATTTAGAAACTGATTTTTATTGATCTGTCCATTCTGTTTGAAGAAATGGAACAGTTCGGCATCTTTCTCCAGTAAATGCGCTACATCAGCAGGCACTGTCGGTTGTACTCTAACCATAAAATGAATCCTCCTTATTTAGACTATAACATATTTTATTCTTAAAAATAAATATAATAATATCAAAATATACTTTATATAAAGCTTATTATATTCTATAAAAATATTTTAAAACTGAGAATTTTATAAGTATTTATTTTCTGATACTCTATAAGTGTCTTCCAATGGAAGATCTGTCCGGGGAGTAAGATTCAGACAGCCAATTCGCACAATCTCAATAAATATTCTACATGTAAACTGATTATTTACGTCTTCATTGGTCAGATGAAGAAAAAGAGAGAATCTTGAATTCCCGCATCGGTGAAAGATTTGCACCGCAACTTTGAAAACAGAGAAGATGATAACTATACCTAATTATGACCGCTAACATAATAGTTATGGAATCTTGTTTAGCCGATGTATCACAGGATGGGACAGGGCGCTTTGTATAAGCGCCGTTTTCAGTACAGAAAGAAGGTTGAACATATGATGAACTTGATCAAGGAAGAATGCAGTAAGGTCTATACCGAAAATGGCGATACGGCCTATGGCACGACCTGCAATGCCAATCTGGATTTTTTTGGATTGTCAGGTGCTATGCGACAGAATCAGTTTAAAATGCTGAAGCTTTTTCATCAGGCCTATGCAGAAGATCCGACTCTAGCTGTCAAGAATCTGTTCTACCTTCGCGATATAAAACACGGAATGGGAGAACGTCAAAGCTTTCGCACGTGTTTTCATGATTTGTGTAAGACAAACCCAAAAATTGCGACGCAAATGCTTCCCTATATTCCGGATTATGGTCGCTACGATGATCTGATGGAAGCCTTGAGTACTCCTGTACAGGAGAATATGACAACCTGGGTCCAAAATCAGTTGCAGAAAGATCTAAAAGCGCATGAATTAAAACATCCGGTTTCACTTCTGACCAAGTGGCTTCCTTCCGCCAATGCTTCCAACAAGATGACCAGAAAACAGGGACGACAAATAGCGAAAGCCTTGAATATGACACAGCAACAATATCGAAAGACACTTTCCCTGTTGCGTAGGGATCTTCACATCCTGGAAAATGACTTACGACAAAAAGACTATTCTTTTCCTTATTCCGGTGTTCCGGCAGGTGCCATGCATAAGTACAACCGGGCTTTTTTAAGAAATGACGAAGAGCGCTTTAACACGTATTTAGAAGATGTAAAGAAAAGAAAGACAATGGTCCATGCAGATACTTTATATCCGTATCAGATCGTTCATCCATTTTATCGGGGCACTTTATCACAGGCGCAGAAAGATCTGATACAGGCACAATGGGATGCTTTGTCAAAGACAACATCTGCATCCAAAACAATCGTTGTGCGGGATGGTTCCGGTTCCATGTACGGAGGCTTTGGTTCTATCTTACCGATTGAGATTGCCACCAGTCTAAGCATCCTGTTTGCCAGTCAGCTGACCGGCCCGTTCCATAACTGCTTTATCACATTTTCTTCAAGACCGCAGTTTGTTCAGCTTCAAAGTGAATCTTTGATTGGGCAGCTTCAGGAAACTAGACTGTATAACGATATTTCCAATACGAACATTCAGGCTGTTTATGATCTGCTTCTTTCAGTTGTGGATCGACCGGATTTTGATCCGGAAGATATGGTGGATCGAATCGTGATCATTTCGGATATGGAATTTGACTGCGATGTCAGAGGCGTTCCTACCTATGAAACGTTCCGTGACAAGTTTGCCAAAAAAGGTTTAAAACTACCAGAAATCGTGTACTGGAACGTACAGGCAAGAAATACACATTTTGCGGCTTCAACTCGAGAACCAAATATTCGGTTTGTATCGGGATCCAGTCAGCATACGATCGATCTGATCCTGCAGGGAGATCCTGTCGATAGTGCCGAGGAATTGATGTATAAAGCTTTAAAACCCTATGACTTTGTCGATTCATTCTTTGTTGATAAGGAGGCCTAGATATGCGGGAGATCCAGTTGCAAAAAAAGGAATCCATTGGACACACTCATTATTCTTTATAATGATGGTTTTATTACTGTGTTATTTCATCATAAGACAGGAACAGGAAAAAAACGTCTAATGAGCCTTTTCAATTTGGACAATCATAAGATCTGTGATGGAAATCAATGATTTATCCCCAGCACAGATCTTTTTCGAATCAAATTATAAATGGAAAGGATGATCGATATGATTCGTCAATTTAAAGGAGAGTATGTCTTTTTAAATAACTTTTATGAAATTTCTGTCGAGTATAGAGGTCGAATCTATTCTAACAATGAGGCAGCCTTTCAAGCACAGAAAACATGTGATGAAAAAGTAAAACAAAAATTTGAAAGTTGTGGCCCAATCGAGGCGCGTAACCTGGGCAAGACCATTCCCTTACGCAAGGATTGGGAAACCGTCAAAGATCAGATCATGTACGAGATCTGCTTGGCAAAATTCACGCAGCATCCTGATTTAATGGATAAGCTGGTCTATACAGGAAACCGACCTTTGGAAGAAGGTAACCACTGGAACGATCAGTATTGGGGAACCGTTAACGGTATTGGTGAAAATAAGATGGGAAAAATCCTCATGAAGATTCGAAAGGATGAACAAATCAGACGAGATAAAAAGTGTGATAAAGATTTTTGATCAAGAAGTAATATGCAGAGATAAGGGACTGTGATGATGGAGCCGGACCAAAGAAAACATTGGATGATAGAGCATTAAAATGGTATCAAAACACATTGAAAGATATCATCAGGAATGTCTATATTTTGATCGATGTTATCATGGAGATCAAAACCGATTCTTTCACTATCATTTAGGAATATTGAAAAAATGCTGACAGAGGAAATTGAAGCTAGAAAAAATAAGAATAAGACGGGAAAAGTTTAGGCAGAAAGGAAGTGAAAAATGTTTTTATTTCAAGAATTAAAAAAAGAATGTTTGCAAGGCCCTGAAGTTGCTCAAGAATATGAAAAAGCCAAGCAATTTACACCTGAAGAATTCAAATTAAAAATGGAAGAATTGGCAAAAATTACCATTCCTGTCGATGATCGAGATTCTTTTAAGGTTGCCATGGAAAAATTGGAAGCGATTGAAGAAGACCATCGACAAGCGGATACATTGATGTGTTCCTTTTTGACAGAATTAGGATATGGTGAAGTTGTAGCGATTTTTGAAAAGATGATGAAATATTATATCTAGGAAGGAAAAATCGAAATGAGTATCTTTATAACGGGTGATATCCATGGAGGCCATGATATCCACAAGCTCAACAACATGAATCTATGCCAAAAAAATAAGATCAAGACAGGCGATATTTTGATCATTTGCGGGGATTTTGGACTTGTTTTTGATTTGGAAGAATCGCCGGAAGAAAAATATTGGCTAAACTGGCTCGACAGCAAGCCTTGGACCACTTTGTTTGTGGATGGAAATCATGAAAATTTCCACCGATTAAAAACGTATCCCGTTCAAAGAAAATGGGGAGGACAAGTGCAACAAATCTCTCAAAAAGTCTTTCATTTGATGCGGGGAGAGATCTATCAAATCAAAGAGCAAAAAATCTTTGCTTTTGGCGGTGCTTTCAGCCATGATCGCGAAGCTCGCGTTGAAAATGAAACCTGGTGGCAGGAGGAATTACCAAGTACAGAAGAATGTGAGCATGCGAAGAAAAATCTTGCCTCCCATGATTATAAAGTCGATATTATCGTCACACACGATGCACCTCGATCTTATGCGGAGAGTTTAGGATATAATCGAGATGTGATGCAAAGCAATGGTTATGATAACAAACGAGTCAATATTCTAGATTTTTTGAATGAGGTTTTAAAAACGGTTTCCTTCCAGGATTGGTTTTGCGGTCACTATCATATCGATTATGATACGAAATCTTTTCATTTTTTGTATCAAAGAATCCTGGATACAAAGGATAAGACCAATGCAGGCGTTCTTTATCCGGAATTTCAGTTAGGGGATAAGGTACGTTTTGCACCAAAAGAGGGCGAGAAACCGATGATTCACGGAATTATCCATCGTGTTTATCCATATGGTTTAGGGCTCTATCGATATGGATATTCCGATTATGATATCCTTTGCACCGATGAACAACCCTTCGGCAAACATGCACTCTGTAAAAGAATCCATGAAGAATGGATCGTCAAAGAGGAATAAAATATAAGTTTCAGAAAGGAAGTGAAAGCTATGATCTGGTTTACCAGTGATCTCCATTTAGGACATGCCAATGCGATCCAATTTTGTGATCGACCGTTTGAAACTGTCGAAAAAATGAACCGAACATTGATTCGTAGTTATAATTCCAGGGTGGCAAAAAACGATACCGTTTATATTCTGGGGGATTTATCGTTTCGTATTCCTGTCGAAGAAGCTAACGATTTGATTCGCCAATTAAAGGGCAAAAAGATCTTACTTCGGGGAAACCACGATAAGACTTATGATCCGACTTTATTTGAGGCTATCTATGACTTTTATGAACTGAAGGGCTATTATAAGTACCCGATTGCTTTGATGCACTATCCCATGGTGGAATGGCCGAAGTCCAGACACGGCTCTTTGCACCTACATGGTCATCAACATAACAAGTTTACCTATAATGAACAAATGAAACAGGAAGGTATCCTTCGTTATGATGTCGGTGTGGATGCCAATGACTATTGTCCGGTATCGTTGAATGCCATTTGTGAATTCTTTGGATTGGAGCGATAAAAGAATGAGTATCTTTATAACGGGTGATATCCACGGGGATTTGCTGCGATTTCATAAAAACAATTTTCCTGTTGGTCAAAAGCTTACAAAAGGAGATATCGTAATCATCTGCGGAGATTTTGGATTGATCCTCAGTATCGATGGAACAGAGAATGAATGGAAGAAATTGAAATGGTTAAATGAACAACCCTGGACTACTATCTTTGTGGATGGAAATCATGAAAATTTTACCCGTTTACATCAGTATAAGATCGAAGAAAAATGGGGTGGCAGGGTCCATCGACTTCGAGATTCTATTTATCATCTAATGCGGGGAGAAGTCTATCAAATACAGGGCAAAACAATCTTTACCTTTGGCGGAGCGTTCAGTATTGACCGTGCCTCTCGTATCAAAGGGTATTCCTGGTGGGAAGAAGAACTTCCAAACGATGTGGAGTGTGCCAATGCCATTGAAAACTTGAAAAAAGTAAAGAATAAAGTGAATATTGTAATCACTCATGATGCTCCGCGATCCATAGCTAAAACGTTAGGTTTCGGTGACAGCTTTATGGAAAATGGATATCCTTTCAATGCCGTGAATATTCTGGACTTTTTGGATTTGTTAAAAAACAAGATTCAGTATCAACAGTGGTACTGTGGACATTATCATATCGATGAAGACTTTACTGATTCGTTTCACTTTCTCTATCATCAGATTTTGGACTGTGAAACCCATCAAAATGCAGCACGTTGGAAGATGTAAAAATAAATTTTTCAAGGAAAGGTGGTGGGGTCATGAGAGGAAAACAAAATGCAGGGCATGGAAGAGCCTATCATCGGCATTATACCAAGGTGCATATTCACCGGAAGGCAGAGATATTACGATATTTTATGCTGGGACCAGATGATCTTTGTAGAGAACTCAAAGAGCCCCATCGCCTGGACAAAGGAAAGGTGCACTGTTCCTGCCCGCTTTGTACAGAGAAAACAAAAAATATGGGATGGAAACATAGTGATAAGAAACGCATACAGGCCATGAAAGATGAAATCAAAGAGGAAATGACCTATGAATGATAAATTACCGAAAAATGTAAAACAGACACTACTCTTATTGAAACAGGCAGGCTTTGAAGCATTTTTAGTCGGTGGTGCCGTTCGTGATTTGTTGATGAACAAGAACCCCAAGGATTATGATCTGGCAACCAACGCAACACCTGAACAGATGGAGAACGTCTTTTGTGATTATCACTGTATTCGAACCGGAATGCGGCATAACACGATCACCGTTCATATCCAGAATGATTTTATTGAGATCACGACCTATCGAAATCAAAGTGGCACGATTCAGGAGGATCTGGCCTGTCGAGATATTACGATCAATGCGATGGCGTTTTCCTTACAGGATGGTCTGGTTGATCCTTATGGTGGCTTCGATGATTTACAGGCAAAACTCTTACGGTTTACCGGCAATGGATTGGATCGAATCCGTGAAGATCCTTTACGGATGCTGCGGATGATCCGCTTCGCGTGTCAACTGGATTTTTCCATCGATTTCCATGCCTGGCAGCTTATCCAAATCAATTCTTCTTTATTAGACCAGGTATCCAGGGAGAGAATACGGGATGAACTGGATAAGATCCTCTTTTCCGACAGTAACGGGCTGGATATGTTGTATGAATCGGGTTTGTTGGAAACCATTGACTCGCACTTAAGTGAACTGTTTCTTTGTGAACAGAAGAATCCCTATCACTATACCGATGTAGGACATCATACGCTCGATGCTCTGCGTAATGTGTTGATTTTTGTGCCTGTCGTTTCCCATGAGATGCTTTCCGCTTTTGAGGAGAAAACCATTCGCTATGCCTTACTGCTGCACGATATTGGGAAGCCCAGTGTGAAAACAACCGATACCAATGGGGTGGATCATTTCTATGGTCATGCCGAGGTCAGTGTAAAACTAGCAAGACACTTTTTGACTACCTATCGTTTTTCCAATGCCGAAATCGAACGCATCCTAAAATTAGTCCAATATCATGATTACCATTTGTCCATGACCTATAAGGGAATGCGAAAGATGTTGGTCAAACATCATCTGTATCCGGAATTTATGAAATCCCTGTTGATCGTCAAACTCTGTGATGCCTCTGCGCACCGTCATCCGGAAAAGATGATACCCGATTTACTGGATTTTAAAACATTTTATATGGATTTTATTCAGAATCATCCATATCGGTTTTCAGATTTGAAGATCGACGGACATACGATCCTTACATTGTGTCCGAACATTGATCCTAAAAAAATCCCGGTAATCCAGCAGGAGTGTTTGGATCAAATTATGCAGCATTCTGAAAAAAATACCAAAGAAGAATTGAGCTGTTTTATCAAAAAGAACCAAAGACGTTATCGAGTGATGAACCTGGAAAGGAAGTGATTCTATGGAAGATCTAAAGAGTTTCCTTCAGAAACCGGAGTATGATTTTTTGCGCAACGATCCTCGTTTACACAAGCAAATCATCCTGTTGACTTTAGGTGGAAGTCACGCCTATGGAACACAGGTGGAAACCAGTGATGTGGATGTGCGCGGGGTGGCTATGAATTCATTAACTGAATTGTTTTCCGGTCGTCGTACTTTTGAACAGGTCGTCGAATCCAAAACCGATACCACGATTTACAGCCTTTTGAAATTTACAGAACTTTTGCGCCATGCGAATCCCAACATGTTTGAGATCTTAGGCTGTCGTCCCTGTGATACACTGGTCCTTCATCCGGTTGGTCAGGAGCTGATTGATCATGTAGATTTGTTTCTTTCCAAACGGGTGGGACGCTCTTTTGCAGGCTATGCTTCCATGCAGCTGACGCGGTTGCTCAACAAATCATCTCATCTGCAGTCCCAAGAGGAGAAGGAAAAGCGTATTCTGCAGTCTATGCATCGAGCTATGGATAACTTGTACAGCCAGTTGGGTTTAGATCGCAACCAATTTCATTTTTATATCGATAAAGCGACTACAGAAGATTTATCGACCGAAATCTTTATGGATATACAGGCACGGCATTTACCAGTTCGAGATTTCAATCGAGTCTTAAAGACATCCCGACATGTCGTACTGGACTTTGATAAAATGGGATTTTGCAATGCCAAGGCCTATCAGCACAACAAGATCAATAAGCATATGATGCATCTGATTCGCCTGATGTTTATGGGAATCGAGATTTTGGAAACCCATCAGGTCCATACCTATCGCGAAAAGGAACATGATCTTCTGATGTCGATTCGAAATGGAGAATATACCGATGAAAAGGAACAGCCTACACAGGCATTCTTTCAACTGCATGAAGAACTGTCGCAACGTCTGGATGACAGTCGTCGACATTCCACGCTTCCTGATGAAGTGGATCAGTACGCTATTGATGCGTTTGTGACACAAATCAATCAGATATATTTTAAGTAGGTGTAAAGACTATGACATTTCGAGAATTATTGAAAATGCATGATAATCCAAAAGATAAGGAATATTTCGCCTTTGTATTTAGCCAATATCTTAAAAAATGCACGATAAAAAAGAATATGCAACCTACCATCAAACGAATCGACAGACTATTTAAGGAGCTGCTTGGTTTTGAGAGAACTCCATTTCATTGGACAATCGGTGTTGAACGATATCTGGATGATCTAGAAGAAGAAACGATACAGTATTTTTATGATGTCTATATTATGGAAGAAAATGATCCGGTACATTATGCTATGGATCTTATCGACTGGAAGGAACTGATTGATGCACCAATCGTTGAGGAATCGATTCTAAAATATGGAACAGAAAGGACCTTGATTGAAATCTTATGGGAAATCACATTTGACGGTTTTGATTATCAAACAGTATGTAAAAACCAGAAAAAGCTATTGGATTCTTTAAAAAATGTAAATCTTAAATTATAAGTCATATTAACATTAAGTTTTCTATCTGAAAAATGGGCAGAGCTGGTTTAAATTATCATTTAAGATTAGATGAGCTTGTTGAAAATCTTCTTAAAATAAAAAGTGGGACTTTCTAAATGATTCGTTATAGACATAGCATTGATCATTTTTTAGTTTTTTTGATTTCACTATTTTGGTGGTTCCGAATTAACGGGATAGACAATCAAAACCACCAAATCTCCCTGATAGTTCTTCATCACGCGAGGTTCTTCAAGAACTAGTTTTCAACAAGTTTTTAAACTATGTAAGCTAGTCTTCATTTTTAATTCTTAGTTACAATTAATGTACAAAGAATGAGCTCTTTTAATCTTTTCAAAAAAAGAAATATAGAAAATTAAAAAAACGATTCAAGTATCTATATGTAAAGTAATGCGCTAATCAATCTTTTTTAGCCCCTGTTTGGATAATTCCTGATCGATTAAACGATTAACCATTCCATTGATCGATTCATGATTTAATTTTGCGCACTGTTGTATCAATTCTTTTTTTCCTATTGGAACTCGAATTCTAATATTTTCTGTTTTTTCGATTTCGTATTTTCTATTTGCTTTTTTCTGAGCTTCTGTAGTCATAATGATTCCCTTTAATAAAAATTTTAAGTGAAAATTAAATAAAAATCAATTAAAGCGCTTGATAAATGGTACCATATATATTATAATAACGATGGAAATAAAAAAACACGGCAGTTTCAAAGAGTACCAGTCTTTGAAACCTGCATAGGTAATCGCAGTACCTACACAACGAAAAATCGCACCGTGCTAATTGATTATACTAGTTAATTGGTTCAGGTTCAATCATAAAAGCTTTGGCAGGTTCATTTTGACATTGTGTGGGCTATTCATACAATGTTTTTTTATTTCTTCGGTCTTTGACTGTCTATAAGGAGGATACAATGAGTAAAGTTAAAGCAGATCTTGAAACATTGCAAGAAGAATTTGTACGTTCTTCAACGGGAGAATCCATCGAGGAACTGATCTTGAAGCCTGGATCACATTCTATATGTACATGGCGCTGCCAGGAGTGCAGATACATTTGGACTACGCCTTTTTATACCCGTGCGCATGGTCACGGGTGCCCAAGATGTGGAAAAAAACGAGGTGGCAACAAGAGAACATCCAGAGAAGTCAAACAGAAAGGCTCTTTACAGGATCATTACCCCAGCCTTGCCAGGGAATGGGACTGGGATAAAAACTCGATCGGGCCCGCTGAAGTTCTTGCAAGCTCGGAAAAAATAGTGTACTGGAAATGTTCCAAATGCGGACACGAATGGAAAGCTTCCATTTATAATCGTGCCAAACGAAATTCGATTTGCCCTAAATGTAGAGAAAGGCAGAACAAGGCGAATTCAATTGGTATGCTTTGTCCGGAATCCATCCAATACTGGAATCCAAGAAATACTAAGAGCCCCTATGATACTCTGTCCGGTTCTCCAGGCAAGGTCTGGTGGAAATGTCCAGACTGTGGCTATGAATGGAAGGCCTCTGTAAAAGAGTTCAAGAGAGGTCGTCGCTGTCCTTCCTGCGCAGGCAAGGTGGTGACAGAGAACAACAGTTTCGCAGCCCACTATCCGGAATATGTAAAATTCTGGAACTGTGATAAAAACAGGATCAAACCGGAGGGTGCCTTTTATAAGTCAAACAAAAAGTACTGGTTTACCTGTCCCGTGTGTGGAAGGGCTGTTCAGAAATCTTTGGATCGACTGGCTACACGTCCACTGATCTGTTCGCACTGTACAAAAAGGATGCATACTTCCTACGGTGAACAGTTCCTATATTATTATCTTTCCCAATATGTCGATCCTGTTGAAAATAGATATTTGTTTGATGGCCGTGAAATCGATATCTATCTTCCCAGACAGAAAGTTGCTATAGAATACAACGGTGACTATTATCATGCGAATCGGTGTAAGCAGGATAAGAATCAATATTTCAAAGACCGGGGATTAAAACCAATCTGTGTCTATGAAGGGGATGAATCCAAAAGATCTGTTTATTCGAATGATCTTTTTATACGTAAAAATCATTTAGATGAAGATCTAATAAATGTGGTGAAATCTATCATTGGATCTATTTTTCCGGACGCGAAGTTTATACCGGATCTGGAAAAAGATCGATTTGAGATTTTGAAACTTTATTATGATTCACCCAAGAAAAATAATGTGGCCAATTTATATCCCCATCTGGTGAAGGAATGGAATACCGAGAAGAACCAGGGACTGACACCGGATGTATTTACCCCATCCTCGCATTTTAAAGTGTGGTGGAAATGTTCAAAAGGGCATGAATGGATCACACCTGTCTATTCCAGAACGCATGGCGGCACCCAATGTCCGTATTGTTGCAGACATCTTTTGCTTTCAGGGTTCAATGACCTGAAAACAGAGTTCCCCGAACTGGTAAAAAAATATTGGCTATATGATTTAAACGCAAAGAATGGCATTTTCCCGGACAAAGTCATGAAGTCATCAAGCAGGAAGGTATTCTGGTTGGACAAAAAAGGAAATATCTGTTACAGGAGCATTGCTTCAACGGTCCAATCCTACAGGAAAGCAAGAAAAAAGATGAATGAAAGCAGGGAGACAGCGTATGAATCATAAAAAAGATAATCGTATTCTGGCTAAAGATGTATGCATGGATAAAGATCCTCGCATCTCACATAAAAGCAACAACGTCCTGGTGGTAGGATCTCCCGGGACTCAAAAGACATTGTCTTATGTCCTTCCCAATATTTTAAATACCTATTCGGAAAGCATGGTCGTTGTCGATGTTAAGGGCGATCTCATCAAAAAAACCGCAGGGATCATGAAAGGAAGAGGCTATGATATCCACTGCCTTGATTTTAAGAATTTTAAAATCGGAGAACGATATAATCCGATTTCTTTTCTGGAGCAGGATGTGGATATCACAAAGTTTGCTTCCATGATCTTTCATGACCGATCCTTTCAGGGAGATCCGTTTTGGGATAATATGGCCAAAGTCTATTTAACAATCTGTATCCAATTTCTGAAAGAACGATTCCCAAAGTCTAGGCAGACAATGGAAAATGTGATTGAACTGAGCAAAGTCAATCTGGATACAGGAAAGAACAATCTGGAAACGTATATGAAGGAACTGGAATATGGACACAGGCTTCGATATCCGGATGGAAGAGGGATTCACAATGCATTGAATCGGTTCAACATCTATGAGTTAAGGAATATGGAAGCCTTTAAAGACCATCCAAAGCTGAAGGAAGAATATCTATCGGAGCATTCTGTGGATTTTATGGATCTGATCGATATTTTTGATAAACAGAACTATAGCGTCTCTTCGGATGGATACGTATGTATCTTGCACTGGAAAGATGGATTTGGACAGGAACAGACGATCGATCCGGATAGTAAAGCTTTAAATCTATATAAGCAGTTTATAACAGTGGCACCTTCTGAAAAAACAACGGCTTCCATCCTGGCAACCGTGACTTCCCGATTGAATCTGTTTGCATCCAGTACGCTTTTGGACTTTATGTCAACTAATGAGATCGATCTTTCCCTGATTGGAAAAAAGAAGACGGTACTGTATCTGATCGTTGACGATCTTTCTTCAACGTATGATCCGTTGATCGAAAGCTTTTTAAACCAGCTGATCCAAACCTTGGTGAAGGAAGCGGAAACAAGCCCCAATCATTGTCTATCTGTTCCCGTGCATCTCTATCTTGATGATTTTGCGACATATGCTTTACCGGATATGGAAAGACGGCTCGCATCGCTGCGAAGTCGTGGAATTGGTATGAGCCTGATCCTGCAGTCGGAAACACAGCTTACTTCTGAATATGGGGTGAATGCAGCAAAAACCATTATAAATGCCTGCGATACCTATCTGTACTTTGGAGGGACAGATATCGATACGGCAAGATCGATTGCTCTGCGATCGAACAATGATCTAAAGAATATTCTGGAACTTCCTTACGGTATGGAATATGTATTTCAAAGAAATGAAAAAGCGATCCTGACACATGTTGTACCGATCGATACGGCTATGTTAGATTCTTTATCAAAAAATGAAGTAACAAACTTTAACGAGCATCTGAAGGATGGTGCTTTCGGGCAAACACAGTTTCAAAAGTTTATCGACACTATTTGTGTAGAAGATTTTGATGATGAAGAAAATGATTGTTTTCCTGATGTTGATGAAAGAATATTAAATTAGCAAGATTCATCACGAATGAAGTCACTTTATAAAATTTGGATCTCATTTTCTTAGTTCTTCCAGGATTGAACAGTTGTTTTTTCTGAAAATATCTAAAATATATAACTAAAAAATATCGAAATCGAAAAGTGTTTTTTTTTGAAATCACAGTCAAAATCACAGTCAACGATCGTATAAAAATAATGAAAAAGCACCAAATCGGCTTTATATAAAAGCAATTTGGTGCTTTATTTTACTAACTGGCAGGGGTAGCAGGAGTTGAACCCACATCAGCGGTTTTGGAGACCGTTATTCTACCATTGAACTATACCCCTAAGTGCTCGTATATCTTATCACAGTTCTTGGTAAGTTTCAAATCTTTTTTAAAAGAAGACAGAGACAAGGAAAGTCTTGCCTCTGTCTATTATGCGATATAATCTAAAAATGCTTTCACTTGACGCTTTAATTGATTTAATGGCAGACCTTCTATAACAAGCTGTCCTGTTTTAAAGCCTTCCATGCTGATTTGAATACCGGTATTTGGCATATTCATTGTATCCATCATCATTTGATTCAACAACAACATCATTAAATCGCGCACATTGGCACCACCGCTTCCGCCACCGGCAGCAGAGAAGGTAACTTTCTTATCTTTTAGTACGCTTGGTGCACCTCGGGACAACCAGTCTAGCAGATTCTTTAAAGGACCGGGAATCTGATGATTATATTCTGGTGTAAAGATCCATAGTGCATCGCTTTCACGAACTTTATCTTTGACTTCTTGCACTTCAACAGGAAGATTGGCTTCCAAATCCTGATTAAAGAAAGGAACCTTAGACCAGTCTAAATATTCGACTTGTGCATTTTCTCCAATCAATTCTTCTGTTTTTTTAGCCAACTGTTCATTAAATCCATTTTTGCGTAAGGAACCTACAATAAAGAGTATTTTTTTCAATGGGTTCACCCTCTTTCTTTATTCACATTATAACAACACCCATTTCAAAATAAAACGAATTTGCTTTTAAAGTCAAAGCAGGTTCGATACAATAAAGATAAGTTAAATATTTAGGAGGATTGCATATGAATTACAGTATCTTTGGCGATTCAGATTGCCCAATCGTGCAGGCATCACTCAAAAGGGGTGAAACAATCAAGGTAGAACGTGGTTCCATGGTCTATATTTCCAATGTAGAATTGGAAGGTAAAATGAACAGTGGAAAAAAAGGCATTGGTGGTGTTTTAGGCGCTATTGGCCGCAGTATGACAAGTGGAGAAAGCATGTTTATTACGATGGCAACGGGTACAGCGGATGATGGCTTTATTGGCGTTGCTCCTCCCATTCCTGGTAAGATCCATTGTTTAAGTGTAGAGGGCAATAAACAATATCGTTTAAATACCGGCGTATTTTTAGCCTGTGATCAAAGCGTTGAATATCTGATGAAAAAACAAGATTTAGGTAAAGCTGTTTTTGCGGGAACCGGTGGATTATTTGTGATGGAAACACAGGGTGAAGGCGATATTTTAGTGTCGGCTTTTGGTGATTTACTAGCCTTAAATATTACTGATGAGCATCCGATTACGATCGATAATGAGCATGTTGTGGCTTGGAATGCTAATCTGCAATATGATATTCATGTAGCCTCGGGAACCTTCGGATTTAAAACGGGTGAAGGTCTAGTCAATGAATTTCATGGCAATGGTACAGTATTGATCCAAACCCGTAACCTACATAATTTTGCGGATTCAATTCGTCCATTCTTACCATCTTCTACAAGCAATTAGAGTTGTGATTGAATGATAGAGTAAAAATACCGGGATAAACGCTCGGTATTTTTTTATGGTGTGCCGGGCATGGCATGCATTCAGCTGGAGTTAAACCAGCCGCGTATGGAATCTACCGCCGAAGCGTAGTGAACCACAAGTCGTTGACAGTGATGT
>NZ_JAXKBY010000199.1:0-3118 GCF_036552745.1 Faecalicoccus sp. | reverse complement strand
TGTTCTTTATTTTTCAGCTTCGGTTTCTTTCCATCTACTTTATTCAAAAGCGCTTCAAACGATTGTCTTCCCTTTTTTAACGTCGCATGAATGCTCCAGTACTCTTCAGATTTAAACGCCTGAATTTCCTTTTCCTTTAAAACGATAAGATGTAACGCAACTGACTGTACACGACCAGCTGATTTTGACTGGATCTTATTTTGTAGAAGCTTGCTCAGTTTAAAACCGATGATTCGATCCAGCATTCTTCTAGTTTCCTGTGAATGCACCAGATCCATATCAATGTGTGTTGGCTCTTTGATAGCTTCCAATACGGCCGGTTTGGTGATCTCATGAAAGATAATACGATTTGTCGTATCAATATCCAGATCCAAAACTCTTGCCAAATGCCATGCGATCGCTTCTCCTTCACGGTCCGGGTCGCTTGCCAGATAGACAGAATTACTTTTTTTCGTGAGATCCTTCAATTCCTTTACCACATCTTTTTTATCTTTACTGATCGTATAAGTCGGAGTAAAGTCATGATCTACATCGATACCAAGTCCTTCTTTTCCGGATGTCGCAAGGTCACAGATATGTCCCTTGCTCGATACTACTTTAAAATCTTTACCTAAATATTTTTCAATCGTCTTCGATTTGGAAGGCGATTCCACAATGACTAAATTCTTCACCATATCTATCCTCCTATGGTTCGTTAGATATCAAACAATAAAAAAAGTGTTTTGTCAATTATATTTCATACAAGTCTTGTTCCTGTACGATGCTCAATGCTCCGTTTTGAATCAAGACATTACACCCCTGATAGACTTTATCTTCATAGGCACTGGGTAAACAATAGACTGGCTTGGAAAGCTCCAGACATTCATTGACCGTATGCATGGTTCCACTTTTACATCGTGCCTGAATAACGACGATGGATGAAGAACAAGCCGCAATCAAACGGTTTCTCCAGGGAAAATGATGAGCCTTTGGCGCTGTCTGCATGGGATATTCACTAAGGATCAAATGTTGATTGGCCATGCTCTGATATAAATTCTGGTTTTCTTTAGGATAAATACGATCGATTCCACACCCAATGATTCCAATTGTTCTTTGATCAAAAGCACTCTTATGGGCCATCGCATCAATTCCTTTGGCAAGCCCTGAGACGATCACATATTTTTTCTTTAGAATATTCACCACTTCTCTGGTATTTTTTAAAGCTTGATCCGTGCAATATCTGGCTCCGATGATTCCCACACATTTTTTCGATAAATAAGAAAGCTTTCCCTGATAAAAAAGGATCCATGGTGGATAACGCAGCTTTAAAAAGCATCTTGGATATTCCTTATCGGCCCTAGTGACAAAGGGATACGCATACTCCACTTTTTTATAAGGTGCTTTTACCTGCAGGCAATGAGCAATTTGTTTCCAATCGCCATCATTTTGAATGGCATACCATAAAATCGCATCTCTTAAATTTTTCTTCATACTATTTAATACGATAAAAAAATAAAAAAGATAGAAAAAATTTTAATTTTTCTATCAAAATAGCTTTATTTCCAATTTTTCTTTGACCGGCCCATACGATTTTCGATGACATGGCAATACACCATATTTTTCTAAAGCCTCCAAGTGTGCTTTGGTCGGATATCCCTTATGTTTCTTAAATCCATATTCAGGATACCTCTGATCCAGTTCCATCATGATATGATCTCTGGTGACTTTAGCTAGAATGCTGGCAGCCGCAATCGAGACTGATTTAGAGTCTCCTTTTATAATGGCTTCATATGGCTTTAAATAACCCGGAAGCTTCATCGCATCCGTCAAACAGTAAGCACGATCCGCACTTTGCGCAATCACAAGCATCGCATCCTGAGTAGCTTTATAAATGTTTTTTTGATCGATCTCTTTTTCAGAAATGACCTCTATCGAAAACCATAAGGCATCTTCTTGAATTACCTGAAAAAGCTGTTCCCGCTTTTTTTCAGTCAGCTTTTTAGAATCATCAATATCCGGATGCCAATATCCTTTTTCAAAAACACAGCCGGCAACGACCAGCGGACCGGCAATAGGTCCTCTTCCTGCCTCATCAATACCTACGATAGAATCATAGGTTCGCCAAAGTTCCTTTTCCAAAGGTTGTTCAATCATGAGGGAACTCCCAAGTCAAAGGACCTAATTTATCTTCACGGATATCTTTAATAAAAGAGCGAACAAGACGATTTTCATCAATGCTTCCTTTTTGAAGATACCCTCGTTTTAAGGCAATCTTTTCCAAGGTCTGCCAAGGATCCTTTTGTTCTTCGATCTGATACAGCTTTGCCAAAAGACCCGGTTTTGTTTCCTGTAGCCATCGACAGGCATAAATAGCAAGTTCCTGCATATTGACTACTTCATCTCGAACCGACCCTAAAATCGCAAGACGCATACCGGTATTAGGATCTTCAAACTTTGGCCATAATACGCCCGGCGTATCTAATAATTCCAGAGACTGCCCTAACTTGATCCACTGCAGGGATTTTGTCACACCCGGACGATCGGCCGTCTGTGCTGCTTTTCGCTTGGCCATCGTATTGATAAAGGTACTTTTCCCTACATTGGGAATCCCACAAACCATGGCGCGTAAAGCTCTGGGACGAATGCCTCGTCTTTTTTGTTTATCAATAATTTTTTGACAAGTCGTCTGCGCTGCCTGTACCAAAGCCTTAAAATACGAATCCTTGATCAAATCCAGGGCTAAGACTTGATGCCCCTGAGAATGCAGTTTTTGAATCCATTCTTTGGTGGCAGCCGAATCCGCTTTATCTTTTTTTGACAAAAGGATCAGACGCGGTTTATTTTGAATCAGTTCATCCAACATTGGATTCTTGCTGGAATCGGGAATACGGGCATCCCGAATTTCAATCACAAAATCAACCTTCTTCAAATTCTCTTCCATTTGCCGTTTGGCCTTGGTCATATGACCGGGAAACCATTGAATCGGATTTTGATTCGACATACGCTCTATCCTTTCAATCCCAGTTCATCAAATGGATAAAGAACTAAGACGCCTACACCATAGATTTGGTTACGCTGAATAACACCGATAGCACTGTCACGAGAATCTTTTGAAACCGGACGGTTATCTCCCATGACA
>NZ_JAXKBY010000198.1:0-3147 GCF_036552745.1 Faecalicoccus sp. | reverse complement strand
ATGTAAGACCATACTGGCCGGATCAAATTCAATCGGTCCATAAGGTACGATACGCGCATCATGCCAACCTTGTCCTTCTTCATAATCCATGACAAACATATAGTCGGTCTGATACTTGCCAAATCCCAGATTTCCGGTTGGTTTCTCTTTTAGATCTTTTCTTTCTTCAAAACGAATTTTCATTTCGATTCCTCCTATCCTAACATCATACGGTCATTGGCAAATTCTTCACCACTGGCTTCTTCAAATTTTCTTAAAAGATCCGAAACTTTTAATTTCTTCTTTTCTTCTCCTTTAACATCATAAATGATCTGCCCTTCATGCATCATAATCAAACGATTGCCAATATGAATCGCATCCTGCATGTTATGCGTAACCATCAAAGTTGTCAGGTTTTGTTCACTGACGATTTCCTGTGTCAAATCCAATACTTTTTTCGCCGTCCTTGGATCTAATGCCGCTGTGTGTTCATCCAACAATAACAGCTTTGGTTTGATCAATGTAGCCATCAATAACGTTAAAGCCTGTCTTTGCCCACCGGACAACAAACCTACCTTTGATGTCATACGATCTTCCAAACCTAATCCTAAGCGCTTTAGCTGTTCATGGAAATTTTCCTTTTCCTTAGGTGTGATACCCCAGCGCAGGCCTCTTTTCTTGCCTCGACGATTCGCCATTGCCAGATTTTCCTGAATGGCCATATCGGCAGCTGTTCCCAACATAGGGTCTTGAAAAACACGTCCGATCATTTGCGCTCTCTGGTATTCTGCCAAAAGCGAAATATTTTTTCCATCCAAATAAATAGTTCCACAATCGATTGGATATACACCGGCAACCATGTTCATCATCGTACTTTTTCCGGCACCGTTTCCACCGATGATCGTGATAAAATCACCTTCATTTACCACTAAATCAATCGCGTTCAAAGCCTTCTTTTCATTGACGGTTCCCGGATTGAACGTCTTCGATACCTTATTGATCTTCAGCATGTTAACGCTCCTTTCCGGTCAGCTTCTTATACATAGAAAGCTGTTTGTGTTTATTCATAACGATTGGAACAGTCAGGGCTATTGCGACTAAAATTGCCGTCAAAAGCTTTAAATCATCCGTATTTAATCCTAACTGTAAAACAACCGCTACAATGATACGATAGATTACAGAACCGACAACGATAGAAGTTAGACGCGTTCCAAATGCACCTTTATAACCAAAGATTACTTCACCGATTACGATAGAAGCCAGCCCGATAACGATAGCACCGATTCCCATACGCACATCCGCATAGCCTTGTTGTTGTGTGACCAAAGCACCGGATAAGGCAATCAAACCATTGGAGATCATCAAGCCCAAAGTTTTAGTAACATTGGTATTCACGCCTAAGGCACGTACCATCTGCTCATTATTTCCGGTCGCACGAATGCTGGAGCCAATCTCTGTTCCAAAATACCAATATAAGATTACGATCACCAAAATCGTAACGATCAATCCAATGATCAAAACAATCCAGTTATTGGAAAGACCTGTCAGGTTTTCCAATCCCTCAAAAATATTATCATATTGAAGTAACGGCGTGTTGGAGCGCCCCATGATTCGTAAGTTGATCGAATATAAACCAATTTGCGTAAGTATTCCTGCCAAAATAGCCGGAATCTGACATTTTGTATGTAAAAAGCCTGTCACAAAGCCGGCGATAAATCCGGCAATCGTACTTAAAATCAAAGACAAGACCGGATCTACACCATTGACCAGACAGACAGCACAGACAGCTCCGCCAGTCGCAAAAGAGCCATCTACCGTCAAATCGGCAATATCTAATAATCGAAACGTGATATAGACACCTAAAGCCATCAATCCCCATAGGATCCCCTGGCTCAAGGCACCCTGCATAGCCAATAAAATACTCATGATTATGCTGCCGTTTCTACCATTTCTGCTTTTGCCGCTAAATCATCCGGAATAGTGATACCAAGTTCTTCTGCAGCACTCTTATTGATCGTCAAAACACAGTCTTTCGGATCTAGATATTCAATCGGCATTTCAGCTGGTGATTTTCCATCCTTTAAAATTTCTTCAGCCTGTTTAGCTGCCATTTCACCCAGTTTATGATAATCAATACCATAAGTTGCCAAACCACCGTTTTCTACCATGCCACTTTCTCCGACAATACATGGAATTCCATTCGCATTGGAAACCTGAGCTACTGCAGACATACCTTCCGCTAATAAATTATCGGTTGGAATATAGATCGCATCGACTTTACCAATTAAAGATTCTGTCACCTGCTGAATAGAGCTGGAATCCGCTACAGTAGCTTCCTGCCATTCCAATCCAGCAGCGTCCAATGCCTTTTCGGCCATTTCAGCCTGAATCTTGGAGTTATCCTCGCTGCTGCAGTACATAACCGCTACCTTTTTGGCATCCGGTACAATCTGTGTCAATAGCTCAATTTGTTTTTCCACCGGTGTTAAATCACTAACGCCTGTTACATTTCCTCCCGGTTCTTCATTATCCTTAACGATTCCTGAAGCTGCCGGATCGGTCACGGCATTGACAATGATAGGAATATCGCTTGTTTTTTTAGCTGCTGTTTGCGCTGATGGTGTCGCAATCGCATAAATCAGATCATCACCATCATTCATAAACTTATCCACGATCGTAGCACAGTTTGACTGATCGTTTGAAGCATTTTGATAATCAAATGTCGTATTCTCTTCTGTATATCCGGCTTCCTTTAAACCATCCATAAAGCCTTCATAGGCCTGGTCCAAAGCCGGATGCTCGGCCAGCTGAATGATTCCAATTTTCGTTGTGTCTTCGGATTGGCCTCCACCTGAACAAGCTGCCAAAGAGAAAGCCGCCGCCAGCGCAAGACCACATTTTAATAAGTTTTTCATAATCTCATCCTCCGCGTTTATAAGTCATGGTTACATTGTATTCTTTCAAAAGATGTAAGTCAATGTAACACGATGAAACTTTTCATATATTTTTACATTTGATATGATATACCCGTCTTTAGAAGCTAGCACCATGTTTTTTTGACTCTAAACTTGATCGAAACTCCTCAGAAGTCCCGTGTTTACGGAACTTTTTTGTTTTCTAAATAATTTTAAAAATTTTTTTATTTATGTTATAATAATGGTGTTATAT
>NZ_JAXKBY010000197.1:0-15489 GCF_036552745.1 Faecalicoccus sp. | reverse complement strand
CTACCGCACTGATTCCAGTTTTTTCATGAATGCCCACCGGCATACCACGTCCATTATCCCGTACAGAGACCACATTGTCCTTTTCAATAACCACATCGATTTGACTGGCATAACCAGCCAACGCTTCATCAATACCGTTATCGACAATTTCCCATACCAGATGATGAAGACCTCTGGCACTGGTTGAACCAAT
Organism: Faecalicoccus sp.; assembly: GCF_036552745.1. NCBI lineage: Bacteria > Bacillati > Bacillota > Erysipelotrichia > Erysipelotrichales > Erysipelotrichaceae > Faecalicoccus > Faecalicoccus sp. The sequence goes on along the minus strand of NZ_JAXKBY010000197.1, from coordinate 15,296 downwards.
ATACATTCCCGGGCGAAGACGCACGGCCTCCAAACCTTCCAATACCTGAATATCATTGGCGGTATAAGAATGATCTACACGAGTTGCTTCACTTTCCAACTCTTCAAATTCAATGATTTTCTGTTCTTGTCCATTACTCATTTTTTGACCTCCCTTAGATGTCCGTTTTCCACTTGTATCGTATAAGCCTTATGATCTTTTAACCAGGAAGGCTCTATATTGCCTGTTGTCGTGATAAAAATCTGCATGTTTTTCGGTAAAATCGATATCAGTTTTTGACATCGATGATCATCCAGTTCACTAAAGACATCATCCAACAATAAAATCGGATATTCCTTTTGTTTTTCATAGATAATCTGACAGAGTGCCAGCTTCATCGAGAGCACAAAGCTGCGCTTTTGTCCCTGACTGGCTACTTCCTTTACCGATATGCCATTCATATGAAAATCAATATCATCTTTATGAATACCGATATGCGTCTGTTTGTACAATTTATCGCGCATTTCACTCTTTTTATACGCATTTCTTAGATTCGTTTCCAAATCATCCATAGAAACAAATGTTTGATATCTGGCTCCCACTTCTTCCTTTTCTTTAGTAAAGTAAGAATAAAAAGTCCGTGTTTTTTCCATCAGATCTTCCAAAAAAGAGACTCTTTGTTTCAATATAATGATTTGATCTTGTATCATTTGTTCTGTCATCGTTTCCAAAAGAACAGGATCCACTTTCTCTCTTTTTAAAATGGAATTTCTTTCTTTTAACATTTTCTGATAATGATTTAAAGTGCTGGTATATCGCTTGGAAATCTTGATCAGTTCCATATCAATGAAACGTCTTCGAATCTTCGGACTTTGTTGAAACAACATCAAATCATCCGGACAAAAAAGAACCGCATTGACAATGCCTATAAAATCGGAATATCTTCGAATCGGATCATTTAAACGATATAAATGCTTCTCATGATCCATAGATACGATTTTCAGTTCTTCTTTTCTTTGATGGGATTCAATTTGTGCCTGAATCATAAAAAAATCTTGATTCTCCAAAATCAAAGAAGAACTGGATGGTGTACGAAAAGAACGTAAATGACTTAAATAATAAATCGATTCAATCAGGTTCGTCTTTCCCTGTGCGTTTTTTCCTTCCAAGATACAAATACTGTTTGGTCTAAAAACACACTCTGCCTTGTCATAATTTCTGAAATTACGAAGCTTTAAGCTGCAGATATTCATCGGATGATGATCCTTGTATCATAAAAAGATACGACATCATCTTTATAAAGCTTCCGGCCTCTTCGATCTTCTCTTTGATCATTCACCATAACCGGTGTTTCCTGAAGAAATTCTTTAACTTGACCTCCGCTGGAAATGATATCGCATGCTTTCAATAATTGTTGTAATGTAATGCATTCACCTTTTAGATCAAAATACATACAAAATCCCTCTTTTCGCCTCTAGATTATACCATAAATACGTTAAATTTACTACTTCTTGGATTTTACAGTATTTGAATTTGTCTAAAATCAAATTAAAAGGCTCAAAAAAGAGCCTCAAGCGATAAATTTGTTTTTTTGAACCATTTTTGTATCTCAATTTCTTTTTCAGTATTTCTCACGCTTTAAAACAATTTTTGTATATGTGGCACTCTTTTTAGGAAAGAGACGATGAAGCCACAAAGAACAAAACTGAAAACACACCATAAAACAGATGTGATAAAACCTCCAAAATAAGGAATCAAGGTCATTTCAAATTCATCAAAAATCATCTTTCTAAAAAATGGATCCCATAAATAAATTCCATAGGTCAAAGCACCCAGTTTCACAATGAAATTTTGAAAAGAAACGTTGACCTGATCTTTATAGGATAGAAACAATCTTTTAATCAATATAAAGGCAAAGATGGCACTTACGTAATCAAACAATTCAAAATACGCATCACTATATACATATAGATTACCGCCGATGATTGTAAAACAAATGGAAATGATCATACCGGTCAATGTCGCAAGACCCAATGTAAAGATCCACTTCTTCTGCATTTTCTCCACACATACTATTCTATCGATATAAAAGCCCATCAAAGGATAAAAAATCTCTTTTGTGGTACTAAAAGGAATACGAAAAGCCCATGTAAATTCAAAATCCTGTCCTAAAAAAGTCTGTACAAAAAACTGCATCAAAGGCTCAATGGTCGAAAAGACAAAATGAATAAAGAGAATGATCCAGAAATCAGATGCCTTCATATTTCGACAGATTCTATGTAATAGCGGAAGCATCAGTAAAAAGCCCAGATAAGAATATAAGTACCAGTAAGAACGATCGATTCCGTTTTCAAAAACGCCAATAATATAGGCTGTCAAATCTACGACAAAATCATGTTCAGCCATATAAACTAAAAAATTGAACACGAGTATCGCAATGATGATCTTGATCATACGTTTACGAAAGATCGTTATATATCTTTCTTCTTTTGTCAGTAAAAGACTTCCGGAGATCATCAAAAATAAAGGAACATTTATTTTTGCAATCAAGTCAAAAAATATAAATAAGATTTCATGAAGCAGATCCGGCTCATTTAAATAGTAATCAAAAGCCGGTACATGTTGAAACAATACCAAAAAGATTGCCAGAATCCGTAATGCTTCAATATACGCTTTTTTGACCTTTACCATTTCATCACCAACCTATTATTATATGCATCTTTTTCAAAAAGAAAAGAAGCTACGACTAATCATAGCTTCGAATCGGTACAACGATCATAATAATAGAAGAATCTTCCGGATTGGAAATACGAATTGGCTTTAAGTATCCTGAAAATTCCAGTTTTACAGTTTGGGCATTTAGAGCTCTTAGAGCATCTAACATAAAAGTACCGTTGCAGGAAAGAGTAAGGTCTTCACCAGTATAAGTGCAATCTGTTAAAATTTCATCAGAATTTCCGATTTCCACTGAATTTGTCTTAATACGACAAATTTCCGGTGTACATTCCATTTTGACCAGATGAATCTTTTCATTACGAATAAAGTTGGTACGATCAATAACACTGGTCAATTCAGAAGAGCTGACTTCCATATTCGCAACATACTGTGTTGGAATGATACGTTCTACATCCGGGAAAGTTCCATCGATCAGACGTGTCTGAATAATTGTTTTATCAAAGACAAACTGTGCTTTTTTATGATCAACATAGATCAAAACATCACTGTCATCCTCAGAAATGCTTCGTGTCACTTCATTTAGACTTTTGGCCGGAATTGTAATGTTAAAATCTTCTACGTTTTCTAAGGCAATGACTTTACGTGCTAAACGATAGGAGTCCGTAGCACTGCAGTATAAAGAATTATCCTTTGTATGGAAATTAACACCCGTTAATACCGGTCTTTGATCTTTGTCGCTGCAGGCAAAGGAAGTCTGAGAAACGATCTGCTTTAATTGTTCTCCTTTTAAAGTAAATTGATGATCCGGTTTTGAAAAATCAATGGAAGGATATTCCTGGGCACGAATACTGTTTAATTGAAATTGTCCGTTTATACTGGATAAACGCACTAAAGAATGATCTATCTGTTCCATATCAATGATGGCGCAATCCAACTTACGAACTATTTCCAGTAAGTATTTGGATTCCACTACGATCGATCCGGTAGATTCAATCTGAAGCTGATTTAATTCTCCTTTTAAAATCGTAGAACGAATTGAAATATTAGAATCACTTCCGGTTAAGACAATTTGATCTTCTTCGACTTGAATGCAGATTCCTGATAAAGCAGGAATTGGACTAAAAACACTGATAGCTCTTGAAACGACGCTTAATTTGTCATAAAAATACTTTCTGTCAATTGAAAAGTGCATACGAATCTCCTTTTTATATATAATTCTTTATTAAGTAATAATAATAACCTGTGGATTTGTGGAAAAAGAACAGGCTTTATCCGATAGTTATGCAGTCAAACACTGTTTTTTGTATGGGGAATGACTGTGGAAAGACAGGGAAAACTAATCTTCCAATAAGGATTTTACCTTATCGACTGCCATTTTAAAATTCTTATCCGTTTGAATCAACTTTACAGCTCGATCATACGAACTTGAAATTGTCGTATGATCCCGGTTTCCTAATTCTTGTCCAATGGATACATACGCTTTATGTAACAGTTCACGGCTTAAATAAATAAAGACCTGTCGGGCATTCATCAGCTTTTTCTGTCGTGATTTTCCTTCGATATCTTTATAGGTCAAACCATAAAAACGAGTTACCGCTTTTTTTATTTTTTTGATCGTTAGCTCCGATGTAGAAGAAACGATCGGTTCTTTCATCAAAATACGCTGCGCAAAATCAAGATCAATCACATCCGGATTCTCCAATGTCGCATTGAAAATCAGCTTATTTAAACTACCTTCCAAATTTCGTACATCATTACTGAATTTATGTGCCAGATAATCCAGTACATCTTCATTGATCTGACAAATTTCTTCATTGCCTTCCAGTTTCTTTTTCAAAATGGCTTTACTGGTGTCAAATTCCGGTTTTACGATATTGACCGATAATCCGGAATTAAAGCGAGAGATCAAACGAGATTGAAGACCACTTAATTCACTGGGATGCATATCCGATGTAATGACAATCTGCGCATTTCGACTGATCAATTCATTATAAACCGTGAAAAAGACTTCCTGACTGGATGATTGTTGCAGGTTTTGAATATCATCAATCAAAAAGTAATCGTTATCGATCAATTGCGATTTGACCTGATCGACTGCATTTCCATGAATATTTTTGGTTTTCATCGCATCCAGCAAGATAGATACTAAATCACCACTGTAAGAATAAAAAACTTTGGTTTCCGGTCTTTCTTTTTTCAAATAATTTCCGATTGCGTGCAACAAATGCGTTTTTCCTAATCCGGAATTTCCATAGATCATGATCGGATTAAAAAGATGTTTTTTTTGCGTACAGCAGGAAAGACAGGCCGCATAAGCTTCGGCATTGGAATTTCCTTCAATAAAATTCTCAAAAGTATATTCTTCATTAAAATCCGTACGCATTAAGTTTTGCGTTCTTTGTTGAAGCTTTATTTCCGGAATCAGCTTACTGGCATCCTGTTTGGAAATAAATTGTATCGAAACTTCTTCCTTTAAGACTTCATATAAAGAAGAACGTAATAAAGAGATACCTTGTTCCGTCTTTAATATATTTAAAGTGATCATGGTAGGATACACAATAAAAGCTGTACCGTCTTCAATTTTAAAAAGTTCTGTTTTTGAAATCCAGGAATCGAATGTTTCTGAATCATAGTAACCCGCTTTTTGAATATCGGACAATACTTGCTTCCATATTTCTTTATAAGCTTGTGGTTCCATAGAACCCTCCTTTACCTTTTAGTATTATACACGAAAGAACCTTATATTTTAATAGGGGATTTCTTTTGTTTGAAATGGGTAAAACTCAAAGTTTTTCCTGATGAAAATGGAAGATTTCCACAAAAATTAAAAGAGTATTTTTCCTCAATGTGGAAAACTTTTAAAAATGGGGAAAAGTAATGTGGAAAACTCCGGTTTTTCCATCTTCTTTTACAAACAATTTTCCTTTTAAACAAAGGATTTTAATAAGTTTTCCCCATTGATCTTAAAAATAGAAAAATAGATTAAAAAATATACAGGAAAACTTAAAATAAATATGGGGAAACTCAGAGTTTAAATCTTTATAAAATAAGTTTTCCCCATTTTGAGGGTAAAAAGAAGAGGAGGAAAAATTATTCATAAAAAATATATAGTTTTTGTTTCTTTATAAAAGATGTGGTATATAATGAAATGAACCAAAATAGGGGGAATTTTCATGCGCGTATATCACTTTGAAGTTAATATAGATAAAAAAGAATTCAATGAGTTTGTCCAAAATCATCCATACTGTAATCTTTTACAGAGTTATCAATGGGCTGATGTCAAGAAAAACTGGGATCATATGCATACCGGCGTCTATGATGAAAATCATCAATTGGTTGCGACGGGACTTGTTTTGATTAAAAGGCTTCCATTAGGTTTTACTATGTTTTATTTACCTAGAGGCCCAATCATGGATTATAAAAATAAGCCGTTGTTGAAGTATTACTTCAGCGAACTGAAAAGAATTGCGAAAAAAAGACATTGTTTGTTCATTAAGTTTGATCCGGAGATTCATATAAGAGATTATCTATATGGTGAAGAAATGCCGGAAATGAAATCTGATTCTTTAGAAATTTTAAAGAATATTGAAAATATCGGAGCGGTTCATCATGGATTTACGACATATATTGCGGAAACAGCACAGGCGCGTTTTCATATGGGAGTCATGAAATGTGAAAATATGGATCAACATGTTCCTCGATCAACATTAAGAAGTAAGAATGTTGCGTTACGCAAACATGTTCATGTTGAATTGGTTGGACAAGAAGGACTTGATGATTTTGCGAAAATAATGCATATGACTGAAGAAAGAAAAAGTGTGCAATTGAGAAATGAAGATTATTTCAAACTTTTAATGGAAACATATCCAGATCAAACTTATTTGTTTCTCGCAAAAGTAGATCCAGAAGATCGTAAAAAAGAATTAGAAGCTATTATAAAAGAAAATGAATTGAAAATAGCGGATGAAACTACAGGAAATAAAGCTCGTAAAAAAGCAACTCAAGAAATCAAACAAGCAGAAACGGAATTAGAATCTTTACAATCAATATTACAAAAATATCAAGGTGAACAAGTGATTGCGGGAGGCTTGATGCTTGGATTCGGAAAAACTGTCGAAATGTTATATGCAGGTATGAATGAAGATTTTCGAACTTTTAGACCTCAGTATTTAACATATATGACACAATTCACATATGCTTTTGAACATGGTTATGAATATGTAACTATGGGAGGGGTTGAAGGAACTTTAAAAGATGGTCTATCGGTTTATAAATCAAATTTTAATCCGATGGTCAATGAATTTATCGGAGAATTTGATCTTCCTGTAAATAAAATGTTGTTTAAACTTTCTGAAAAAGCATATGAAATGATAAAAAAGCGTAATTTTAGCGAATAATAAGTTGACTTATAGGGTATGTCTTGATATAATTGGCGAGCAAACTTGTTTGAAAAGAATGGAAAAAAACTAGACTGTGGGGTGGGTCAAAGATGAAAAGAACATATCAGCCAAGTAAGAGAAAACACCAGAAAACTCATGGTTTCCGTGCTCGTATGGCAACCGTTGGTGGTCGTAACGTACTGGCTCGCAGAAGAGCAAAAGGAAGAAAGGTACTATCCGCATAGAAATCACCACCAAGGTGATTTTTTTGTCTTGATAGGGGGTTTTCATGAAAAAGGAATACAGAGTCTGTAAAAATTATGAATTCTCTTCTATTATTGGACAAAAACGATACGTGGCATCACATTCATTTGTGTGTTACTTTGAACAGCGAAAAAACGAACATGCTCGTGTAGGAATTAGTGTGGGCAAAAAGTTGGGAAATGCGGTTCAAAGAAATAAGGTAAAACGTCAGGTTCGTTCAATGATCGATCATCATTTTAATTTTCAAAGTGATTTCGATTTAATTTTAATTATTCGTCCTAAATATAAAGAACAGAGTTTTATTGAAAATGAATGTGAACTTCAAAAAGATTTGGCTCGTATAGAGAAGAGAATGAAGAGGTAAATCATGGCAAATTTATTAAAAGGGAAGTCAAAGATCCTGTTTCTTTGCTTGTTTATCCTGTTAACGTGTACGGCTTGTTCCAGTCCGCGTGCAACAGATGGAAAAACAAAATTGGATATGATCATCGCATCGGAAGAAGTAACGGTTCGTAAAGATCAGGTCAATATTTCAGAAATTCAAGATGAAGATTTGAAGAAAGAATATAAAGACTATAAAGATGATGAAGAAATTACGATCAAACCGATGACATTTGGAGAAGCTTTCAATGAAGGATGGTTTAGTGGTCTGATTGTATGGCCTTTGGCACAGGTTATCAACCGCATTGCGGCTTTTACAGATGCCGGTTGGGGTATCATCTTGACAACGGTTATTATTCAGGGTGCTGTATTCTTATTTACACGTAAATCGCAGATGTCAGCACAGCGCATGCAGGAAATCCAGCCGGAAATGCAGCGTATTCAAGATAAATATAAAGGAAAAACCGATGATCGTTCTCGTATGATGCTGGCGCAGGAAACACAAAAACTGTATCAGAAATACGATATTCATCCATTTGGCTCAATTTTGGTTATGTTTATTCAGTTGCCGTTGATGATGGGTGTATATTACGCAATGGTACGTGCATCCAGTGTAGTGTATGGAACATTTATGGGAATTGACTTAACGCAAACACCATTATATGGATTCCAGAATCTGCAATGGGCTTATATCGTAATCTATATTTTGATGGTTATTTCTTCAATTGCTTCTATGAAGATGCCGCAATGGTTGAAAAAACGTCAGGATAAAATTGATCATGTAAAGACCAAGGATTATTTGAAGAGTGGTAAAGATCCAATGAGCAGTATGAATATGACAATGTATTTCTCAACTGGATTTGTTGCCTTGTTGTATATTTCCTGGCCAATCGCCATGTCTTTTTACTGGTTAGTGTCTTCTTTAACACGTGTATGCTTTAACGTATTTATGCATGCGATGATCGTCAAAGAAGCCAAAGAAAAGAAATCGAAAGATATCATCAGGTAGGAGGCCAAGTCCATGGAATTTAAAAGATACACAGAAAAAACTTTGGAGGAGGCTTTAAAGTCGGCCGCCAGAGATAAAGGTGTTTCTGTCGAAGAACTTCATTACAATGTATTGGAGGAAAAAAGCGGATTTTTAGGAGTCGGCAGATCTGTTGAGATTGAGGCTTATTGTGAAAAAGATGTAGAAAACTTTATCGTTTCTTATATTCAACAGTATTTTGACAATGCACAATTGGATGGTCAGGTTGACATTGAAAATGATAACGGATTCTATCGTATTACGGTGAATACCTCCAACAATGCGATATTGATTGGTAAAGCCGGAAAAACTTTGCAGGCATTTAATCGTTTGGTGAAAGCGGCTGCCAGCGCTGAGTTTAAAAAAAGAGTTGGTCTTTTGATCGATGTTAATGGATATAAAGAAGATCGTTATGAAAAGATCACAAAAATGGCAATTCGTGTTGCCAAGGATGTGCGGCGAACTAAAATTGACGCGACTTTAGATCCAATGCCGGCCGATGAAAGAAAGGCTATCCATAATGCATTAGCAAATATGGAGGATATCACAACACAATCAACCGGTGAAGGGGCAACTCGTCGCTTGCAGATTTTATATTCACCAGGTAAAGAAGTGGATTAAACGGGATTTATTCCCGTTTTTTTTGGAAAGGAAAGACTATGAAAATATTTGTAGGATTAGGAAATCCCGGAAAAAAATATGAAAATACAAGACACAATGCTGGTTTTATGGTCATGGATGAATTGGCTAAGTTATGTGAAGTATCCTTTGATCAGGAAAAATTTTCGGCGTATTTCGCAAAGACAAAATTAAAAGGAAAAGATGTTATTTTATTGAAGCCGACTACTTATATGAATAACAGTGGATTTGCCCTTCGTCAATGTATGGATTTCTATAAAGCATCACCGGAAGATGTTACAGTTATTTATGATGACGTGGATTTACCGGTAGGAAAAATTCGTCTTCGTCAAAAAGGAAGTGCAGGCGGACATAATGGTATCAAAAGCATTATTCAATGTATTTTTACCAGTGAATTCGACAGGATTCGTGTAGGAGTAGGAAAAGATCCGCAAATTGATATGATCAATTGGGTATTGGGAAAATTTAGAGAAGAAGAACAAAAAGATTTGAAAAATGCAGTAGAAAATAGCGCAAAAGCGGCTTATTATTCTATTGATCATTCTTTTATGGACACGATGAATCTATATAATAAAAAGTAGAAAGAGGAATTGTTTTTGGAAAAGATATGGAATTCTTTACAAGACAATGATGTAGTAAAAGGAATCGTCAATTCTAATATTTCCTGCGGAAATTTGTTTTTGATGGAAGAAGCCTTATTGTTGGTATCCAGCTTTAAGAAAGAACCGAGAAACTACATTGTTGTGAAAAAAAATATGTATGAGGCGCAGCAACTCTATAAACGAGTATCCCCACTGATGGATGAGGTGCTGCTTTTTGTCATGGAAGAAAGCTTGCGTGTACAGGCAATCGCCAGCTCTCCGGAAGATAAAGATGAAATGATTTATTCCTTAACACAGCTTGTTAAAGACAATAAGCCTAAGATCATCATATGCAATGTCGCAGCTTTTACAAGATATTTGCCAGATCCTGTCTTTTTTAAGGAAAACTGTATTCATTTAGAAATTAATCAAGAGCAGGATATGAATACTCTAAAGAAACAACTTAATCGAATGGGGTATTCTCGTTTGAATTATGTGGATCGACCATGTACCTTTGCGTCACGTGGAGGTATTATCGATGTATTTAGTTTAGAATATGATCATCCAATACGAATCGAATTTTTTGATACAGAAATCGAGTCGATCCGTTTCTTTGATGAAGAAACACAAAGAACAATTGAAAGAATTGATTCAATTGATTTTGGTCCGGCAACCGATTTACTTTTTACAGATGAACAAATTTTAGAAATTCAACAGGAAGTACAGAAAAAACTGGAAAAAGAATTAGTTTTGTTAAAGTTGGAAGAAGATAAAGAAATGCTGCAGGATCATATTGAGGCAGAAATGCGTTCTTTGGAAAGTTATGAACCGGAAAATATTTTGTATATTTATTTTGCTTATACAAAAGGATATCATCTGTTAGATTATTTGCAGGGAAAGATTATTTTTAGTTCCACTGAAGAAGTCCAACAATCTTTTAAGAAATTAAATGAAGAAACGATTTCTTATATGCAGGAGCGTGTGCATGATCATATTTCATTATCTAAATATATGCTTTTTCAGGATATTCATATGATCATGCAGAAAAATAATATCTTAGAATTTCATGAATTTTTAAATGAAAATTCTATTGTTTCAGGAATTTTTCCTTTAGAAAAAGCCGCTTTGCCTTTGATCAATCAATTGGATGCGATTGATAAACAAAAGAAAATTTATTTCTCTCTGGAAGCAAAACAGGCCAAACAAGTGGAAACCTGTATGGCCGATAATGATATTACTCTACAATGTGAATTTATCGAACCTTGTTTTTATGAGGGATTTACATATCAAGATATTACAGTTGTAAGTGACAGAGAATTATTTGTAGATGCCCATCATTCTAAACGGTATCAAAAGACTTTTAAAGAGGGTCGTATCCTTGAAAATGTGATGGAGCTGGAAAAAAATGACTACGTGGTACATGAACAATATGGAATCGGACAATACTTAGGAATTATCACAAGGGAAAACAAAGGAAAAAAATTAGATTATCTACATGTGATCTATCGAGGGGGAGATGAACTTTATGTTCCTTTATCCCAATTCCAACTGGTTCGAAAATATATTTCAAAAGAAGGTGCGGGCGTAAAATTATCGCAGTTAGGAAGCAACGCCTGGCAGAAAACGAAAGAAAAAGTCAATCAGCGTGTTGAAGAGATTGCGGCAAGATTGGTGGAACTCTATGCTCTTCGAAATGAAAACATCGGATATGCATTTCCAAAGGATGATGCGCTACAAAAAGAATTTGAAGAAGCATTTGAATATGAACCGACACCGGATCAGATCAAAGCAATTCATGATATCAAAATAGAAATGGAAAAACCAAAGCCAATGGATCATTTACTTTGTGGCGATGTTGGTTTTGGAAAAACAGAAGTGGCGATGTGCTGTGCCTTTAAAGCCATTGCCAGTGGCAAGCAGGTTGCTTTTCTGTGTCCGACAACAATTCTTTCTATGCAGCATTATCAAACTGTTCTGCATCGTTTTGAATCTACCGGTGCCAATATTGCTTTGGTAAATCGTTTTGTGTCACAAAAAGAAATTACACAGATTACAAAAAATCTAAAAGCCGGAAATATCGATATTATTATCGGTACACATAAATTATTAAATAAAAGTTTTCAATATAAGGATTTAGGATTACTGATCATTGATGAGGAACAACGATTTGGTGTCGAACATAAAGAAAAAATTAAAGAAATGAAAAGCTCTATTGATGTACTTTCTTTAAGTGCTACACCGATTCCTCGTACTCTACAAATGTCTTTGATTGGTGTACGAACGATTTCACAGTTAAATACACCACCGGCCAAAAGACATCCGGTACAGACTTATATCATGGAAAAACGAGGCAGTGTCATACAGGAAATTATTGCCCGAGAGCTGGCACGAGGTGGACAGGTCTTCTATTTATACAACCGTGTCGATCATATTCATGCAACGGCCAATCATTTATCCAACTTATTTCCGGATGCCAATGTCGCCGTGGCACATGGTAAGATGGCTAAAGAAACGATAGAAGAAACCATGATGGACTTTGCCCAGGGAAAATACCAGATTTTGGTTTGTACTACGATTATTGAAACTGGCTTGGATATTGCCAATGCGAATACGATCATCATCGAAAATGCCGATAAATTTGGTCTATCGCAGTTGTATCAGATTCGTGGACGTGTAGGACGAAGAGATAAGATTGCCTACTGTTATTTAATGATCCAACCAAATAAAGAGTTAACGGAAACGGCACAAAAGCGTTTAAAATCAATCAAAGAATTTACCCGTTTAGGCAGTGGCTATAAGATTGCCATGCGTGATTTAACCATTCGTGGTGCCGGGGATTTATTAGGTCCTCAACAAGCTGGTTTTATTGATCAGGTCGGATTGGATATGTATCTGGAATTGTTAGGAAATGCGATTTCTCGTCATAAAGGAGAACCGGTATCCAAAGCGAAGGAAGAAAAAAGAGCCATGCTTGATTTTAAAGGGCATATTCCGCAACAATTTACAGAAAATGATGGTGATAAGTTATCTATTTATCAACAAGTACGAAAAATTGATACGTTTAAAGATCTTAAATCATATCAACAGCGAATACAGGATTTATTTGGTAAAATTCCTAAAGAAGTACATCAGATCTTTGAACAAAGATGGTTTGATCTTTTTGTAAATCAAAAAGGAATTGAAAGCTTAAAAGAAGAAGAGAAACACTATGTACTGACATTTGATGAAGACTTTTCAGCACATTGTGACGGTATAAAATTGTTTGAAACGATGAATGATATCAATCGTGCAATTTCTTTGACATTAAAGAAACAAAAGATCATCATAACGATTCCGAAGAAAAAGAATAAGGATCTGTTGACGGAAACACTAAAAAATATTGAGGAGAAATTTTTATGAGACTGGATAAATACTTAAAAACGGCTCGTATCTTAAAGAGAAGGGAAGCGGCCAAAGAATTGGCCCTTCAATCTCGAATTTGGATCAATGATCGTATCGCAAAACCTTCTTCAGAAGTGCATATCGGTGATCAAATTCGCATTCGTTTTGGATATCGTCTTTTAGAGATTCAAGTTATGGATATTCAAAAACAAGTTTCAAAACAGAATGCTCAAACTTTATTTGAAGTGATTAAGGAAGAAAAAATCGATGAAGAAGATTAAAGTTGTCTGTGGTGTCCTTGTTCAAGATGAAAAGGTTTTGATTGCCCAGAGAGCTACCGGAGATTCTATTGGGAAATTTGAGTTTCCGGGAGGAAAAGTAGAAATTGGGGAATCCAATGAAGAGGCTCTGATTCGAGAATTTAAAGAAGAATTAGATATTGATCTGACTTCGGTGACCTTTTTGGAAAAGAGTGTTGATCATCAGGCCGGTAAAGAAATTGAATTATATTGTTTCCTTTGTTTTGCCGATCAGAAGCCCGAAAAATGTATTGTTCATTCTCAACTGGTATGGACAACACCGGAACATATATATGATTATGACTTTTTCGAATCTGATAGAGGCCTTGTTCAAAAACTCATGGAGGTATGGCCATGTATGAAAAAACCAATGAAATCAAAGTTTTAAGAGATCCTATTCACGGATATATTCATGTGGAAGATCAAGTAATATGGGATTGTATCAATGCCAGAGAATTTCAGCGCCTGCATAGAATTCATCAGCTGGGCGGCGATTTTCAAGTGTATCATACGGCAGAACATTCTCGTTTTTCTCATAGCTTAGGTGTTTATGAGATTGCCAGACGTATGATTTATGAAGTCAAAAGCTTAAATGAGGCATTGGATGAAGATGAAAAAATTCAAGTCATGTGTGCTGCCTTACTGCATGATTTAGGGCATGGTCCTTTTTCGCATTTTTTTGAATCCATTACACATGTTTCTCATGAAACTATGACACAGAGATTAATATTAGATCCAGGCACTGAAATTCATCAGGCTCTGGTTAAAGCTAAGAAAGATCTTCCGCAAAAAGTGGCTTCCATCATTGCCCATACACATCCACGTTTATTGCTTACACAAATCATATCCAGTCAGTTGGATGCCGATCGTATGGATTTTCTATTGCGGGATGCCTATGAAACCGGTACAAGCTACGGTACGTTTGATTTAGAAAGAGTGCTTAGAACTTTACGGGTTTGTGAGGATAAATTATGCGTCAAGGAAAGTGGAGTACACTCCATCGAAGACTATATCATGGCTCGTTATCATATGTATTGGCAGGTTTATCTGCATCCGGATGCGAAAAGTTATGAATTGTTGATTCATATGTTTTTTAAACGATATATGAATATTCATACACAAATCAGACCCATTCCTATTTTTGAATGTTTATGTCAAAGCGAATTAAGCACAGAAGACTTTGTACTGATGGATGAATATCGGATGATGGTAGGCTTTCAAGAGGCTTTACGATCAAAAGATCCGCTTTTAAAAGATTTCGCATCTCGTATTTTAGATAGACATTTATTTGACTGGATCGAAGATCCGACAGAAGAGCAGGAATTCGAAGTTAAAGAAAGAATTCAACAACGAAATTTAGATTTAAATTATTATTTTTATGAAGAAACAAGTCGTTATCAAGCTTATTTGCCTTATCAGGAAAGAGAAGAAGGACAGATGATCTGGATCCTTACTTCCAAAAAAGAATTGTTGCCACTATCCCAGTGTTCTGAAATCGTTAAGGCTTTATTAAAAATGCCAAATAAGACCAAAAAACGAATTTATTTTGCAAAGGAGCTAACTATATAAAATTCAAGTAGTTTTTATGAAATAGTTTGAAAATATAAAACAACTATATTTTTTAGTTAGTTTTAAATTGATCTTTGAAAATGTGAATATTGGATTAATTTTGGGCATGACGAAAAGAACT
>NZ_JAXKBY010000196.1:0-18352 GCF_036552745.1 Faecalicoccus sp. | reverse complement strand
TTTCTCTCCATCTAGATATTGTTTGCAGATACATACCTTCATATCAGCAGATAATTTTGGCTTTCTTCCCATAGAAAAATCCCACCTCCATAGATACACGTTTATTTATTTCGTGTGTCCACTTTAGTGGGATCATATCATGATTCGTTGGGCTTTTTCTATATTTCTTTTTCCTCGTTCAATCGAACATAAAGGTGCACCACCAGCACCAAACAAATTCGTAAAGGCTGTAATCAATGAAATGATGGGAAAACAAAGTCCTACACCACCTAAAGCTACGACACCAATTCCTTCAATCTTACCTATGTAGATACGATCCACGATGTTATACATCAAATTTAAAAGTTGCGCTACCAACATAGGTGCCGCACACATTACGATATTTTCCAAAATTCTTCCATTTGAGAAATCGACTTGTCTGTTTTTCAGAGTTTAAATTATACACCCGAAAAATAGAAAGACTGTATAGATTTTAAATGCTCTATACAGTCCATTCTTTATTTCAATTCATTAGTATGGTGTGCTTTTTCCGCAAGGCGCCAATCGTCTTGATATTTACTTAAACAATCTACAAAACGTTTGGCAACATAATGTGGTCTGGTAATGGCAGAACCAACTACTACCGCATGACAGCCAATAAAAATACATTTCATCGCATCTTCTGGTGTATATAAATGTCCTTCCATAATGACTTTGGCATCATCTCCAACAGCTCGACACATATCCGCAACCATGCGATAATTGGCCCCTTCAATATTTTCTGTGTTTTTTGTATAACCGTATAAAGTAGGAGCTACGATTTCAGCACCATTTTGAGAAGCATGTATAGCTTCTTCGATATTGGAACAATCTGCAAAGATCAAATGATTTGGATATTTCTCTCGAACTTGTGGTAATAAATCCCAAGCGATAGTTTTTTCATGCGTGACTTGTGATGTGCAATCCAATGCGATAATATCAGCACCAGCTTCAACGATCGCATCCACCTCTTTCATGGTCGGTGTAATAAATACATCCGTATCATCATGCCAGACTTTATATAAGCCGATGATCGGCAAGCCAAGATCAGCTTCTTTGACTTGTCGTATTTGTTCTGGCGAATTTAAGCGTAAACCAACGGCGCCTGCCCATTTAGCACATTCAGCCATTTTCACTACCATATCCGGTGTATAGATTGGCTCATCCTTTTGAGTTTGACAAGATACGATCAAGCCACCTTTTAAGCAATCTAATATCTCGATTTTTTTAGGATCTGTAGTTTTCATTTGTCATCCTCCTCAATCAATTTAAAATGTTTTAATGCATAAACTACACCATCTTCTTCGACAGACTTTGTAATATAGTCACTACAATCTTTTACTTCCTGTAAAGCATTACCCATGGCAACGCTGCATCCTACCGCTTGTAACATGTCGATATCATTACCACCATCGCCAAAAGCCATAGCTTCCTCTTTCTTTAGCCCATATGCTTTTAAAATTCCTTCTACAGCTTTTCCTTTGCCACCTTCTTTAGGTATCATGTCACAGGCATAAGGCCACCATCGTACAATTTGAATATGTTTGGTGCCTTGAAGAAGACTTTCTTCCTGTGTTTCTGGTATAGCAGCCATCATTTGATAGATCGATGATTGCAGATACGTTTTAAAATCATCTATTTTATGAATACTTTGCGAAGCAATCTTAAAATATTCATCTAACATTTCTTCATGTTCATTACAATACATCGAATCTTGATGACAGGCGACTAATGCTTTTTTCATATTTTGCGCATTTTCAAAAATTTGATTCACATCTTTAGGATCTAAAGGATTTTCATACAACACCCTTTCCTTGTCATAACAATACTGTCCATTAAAAGTTAATGCCCCATCAAATGCAACTCCTTCAAAATGAGGAAGT
This sequence comes from Faecalicoccus sp., assembly GCF_036552745.1. Taxonomy (NCBI): domain Bacteria; kingdom Bacillati; phylum Bacillota; class Erysipelotrichia; order Erysipelotrichales; family Erysipelotrichaceae; genus Faecalicoccus; species Faecalicoccus sp. The sequence continues at coordinate 16,451 of NZ_JAXKBY010000196.1, read as the reverse complement.
ACAAATTTTGGCCGCCCTGAAGCTAAAAATAAGCGAATTCCTTTTTTTTGAAGTCTCTGTAAAGCTTTTGTCAACGATGGTGTCAAAGTTTTGGTTCGTAACGGAAGCAAAGTTCCATCAATATCAAAAAATATGATCTTAATCATTTTCTATCTCCTTACAAATTTTAAAGTTTTCCGGCATTCTTTTGTTCTTTGGATATATATCCATATATACTTTTGAAAAAGATGATAAATTTGACCAGGTATAAAAAGCTCTTGTCTTTAATTTGGTATGATCTATCAACAAGATACTTTTTCGACTGCGCATCTGTACTTCTTTTTTGATCGTGCCTATATGCATATCAAATACATACGCTTCATCTTCTTGTACACTGATACCATTGGCCGTTAAAAAACAAAGATCAAAACGAAACTGTTTCAATAACTGTGTAGTCATTGATCCAAATGAAGAATCATACTTTTTAGAAAACTCGCCACCTAGTAAATACACATGTCCTTTAAAATCCAACGGCAATCTTTCTAACAGATAGGTGTTTGTCGTAACCAGCTCTACATCTTTATGTTTTAAGCCTTCCAATAAATAAACTGGTGTAGTTCCCGCGTCAATAAAAATACAATCCCCATCATGTACTTCTTCTATTGCCTTATGACAAATTATTTTTTTCGCATCTTTTTGTGTATCTTCTTTAAACTGCACAGCCGGTTCATTGTATCGTGACAACAAGACATCTGTATCTACAAGGCTGGCACCGCCTCGCACACGTAAAATGCGCCCTTGTTCTTCTAACTCTTGTAAATCACGCATAATAGATGAACGAGATACTTGAAAACGTTTCATTAAATCTTGAATCGACACAAATGAGTTTTTATGAAGCAGATCCATGATTCGAACCATTCTTTCTTCTGTTAACATCTTATCCTCCTATTTTGACGTATATGTTCTTTGTCTTTCCATACGCAACAAAAGCATTTAAAGTCTCTTTTTTCATCATGGGATAGGATGCATATGGATATACTTTATTTAAATTTTCCCATTTGTTTTTTCCTAAAGAATGAAAAGGTAAAAGATCCACTTCTGAAAATCCCAAACGAGATGCCTGATCGATCGTTTTTTCAATCTGATCTTCATTAAAATTCCAAATTACCGGCATACGAACAATGACTTTTTCAGGACAATGTTGCGAAAGATAGGTAAAGCTATCTTGTACAAACTTTGGATTAGCACCAGTAATTTTTTGAAGTTTTTCTGGTTCCAAGTGTTTACAATCCATCAAAAACAAATCAATATAAGGTTCCACTTTTTTTAAATGTTCCAAAGGATAATTACCTGTCGTTTCTAAAGCTAAATGATAGCCTCTTTCATGAAGTGTACAAATCAACAAAAAAACTTCATCAAACTGAAACAAAGGTTCTCCTCCGGAAAGTGTCACACCACCATTTGATTTTTGATAATATCGATCATCTTTTTGTACTTCTTCTACAATTTCTTCTATGTCCATCCACTTACCCGATATTTCTAATGCTTCTAAAAGACACGCATCCACGCAAAGAGCGCACCCATCACATACATTACGATTTAGTGTAAACTCCGGTTGAAAAGAGATTGCCTGTTTTGTACAAGCTTTTAAACACGAATGACATCGTACACACTTATTTTCTTTATGCATCAAAACAGGATGTACATCCCAAGTTTCAGGATTGGCACACCATGGACAATGTAAGCTACACCCTTTTAAGAAAATCGTAGTACGAATTCCCGGTCCATCATGCGTCGCAAAACGTTCGATATTTGATATGCTAATCATATAAAGTCCTACTTAATAACTCATCTTGTATATCTTTGGTCAGATTGACAAACACGGCCGAATAACCGGCAACTCTAACAATCAGATCCGGGTATTTCTCTGGATGTTTTTGTGCACCTTCCAACTGGCCATGATCAACAACCGTAACCATTAACTGGCAGCCACCATTTTCAAAATACGTTTCGAATAAAGCTTTGACCTTCTCTTTATCTTCATGCATCATACGTGGTGTAAATTTGATATTTTGCACACTGCCACCATGATATTTCGCATCAAAATGCACTAATGAATTCAAAACAGCGGTTGGTCCGGATTTGGCAGCGCCGCCTTGCGGGTTATTAGCCGGATTCATATACACACCTTTGTTTCGTCCATCCAGACTGGCATCTGTCTGATGGCCCCAGTCTGTATTGGTTTGATTGTTAGAAATGACAATCAGATAATAACCCATTCCGGCATCAATGCCTTGTTGACGTATGCCTTTAGCCACATATTCATAACAACGATTGGCCAGCTCATCACACTCTTTTTTATCATTTCCATATTTATCCTGTTTTAATAGATCTTTCTGAATTCGCTCATAGCCTTTAAAATCGTGCAAAGCTGCTTCATTTAACTGCTCCAACGTATATTTTTTCTGATCAAACACCAGCTTCTTGATCGCATATAAGGCATCGCTGGCATTGATATTTCCATATGTTTCATTGGTACCGCCTAATATTTCAACACCACCATCCAACAAAGCTTTCTCACGATGAATACAATCATCCATCAAGATTGAAGTAAATAAGAAGCTGACTTCCTGATTCATGATTTCATACGAATGTTTTTGTGCCTTGATGCTTAAATCAAAATAATAATCCTGGACTCTTTGATATTGATCCATCAAATCTTCAAATGTCTTTAGTTCACTTAATGGTTTACACTGTACCGGACCTGCCTTATAAGTTTTATCCATAGGATCAAATCCTTCATTCATGGAAATCTGTAACAACTTTAACATATTCAATAATGTATTTGGCGTTCCTACACTTTTTCCTTGAATCACGTATTCTCCACAACCAAAAGGAACATATTGTTCGGCAATCTTTTCCGGTACACGCATCGCATATTGTACAGCCGGTATATTGACATCATCATTGTATAAAGTCGGATAGGTAGCTCCTGAAGCGATACATTCATATGCCATATCCAAAATATCTTCTGGTGTATTATGATCAAAGCGAAGCGTAAACTGTGGTTCTACATATCGCACTTTCTTACAAACCTTTAAGCACAAACGAGTAAACAAGTCACATGCTTCTACATTTTCTCTTCCTCGTCCACCGACGATAATACGACCATTTACCGTAGTTCTGCGATTTTCGATCATTTTCCACAAAGAAGCAATATATTCCAGCGCCTTTTCTTCGGTCAATCTTCCTGCATCCATATCTTTTTTCAAATAAGGACCTAAAACCATATCCATACGTCCATAATTAATACAACCGGCACATAACGCATACAACCAGAATAACTGCAACGCCTGATGGAAAGTAACCGGTTTATGCTCCTTGATCCAGATTAAATCTTCTTCCATCACATCCAAATCCTGTTTCCAATCAAGACTTGCTTCTTTTTTAGCTTCTTTAACCAAATCTATCTGGTAAGCAATGACCGTTTGAAAGAGCTTCATTGCCTCTAACGAAGCTTGGATAAATGACTTAGAAAGATCTTGTTTTTGAATCTCTTCTATCAATCCATTGACACCCAAACGCATCAGCTTTTGATAATCTAACATCATGCCCGATAATCTGGCTGTTGCCATAAACGGGTATTTACAATCGATAAAACGACCTGTAGTATCTTCGGTCAGCACATCCTGACAATAGATGGATTTTACATCATGGTATTGCCAATAATCATATAAGGCATCCACTCGCGCCTTTTCTTTCTTTGTCTTTAACAAGGATTTAAAGGCTCGTAATTTATGAAACACACAATAATGCCCTACACCACCAATGGAAGTGACACTGCCAAATCCGATCGGCAAAAAATCTAACCGTCCGGCAATTTGATCACCGGGTTCTAAAGTCCGAAATAAACGTGGAAATAAAACCTTTAAACAATGAATTTCTTGAAACGCTTTATCTAAATTTGCCCCATTTTTGTGCGCCTGCGTATAAGCTTCCATGATCTCCAGCTGTTCCTGCGGGCTTTTCTGGCTGGGAATCGGTTTGGATACTTCTACATTTTGTGCTCCATCAATGTTGATATGTGCCATATTGCCGCCCTCCTATTCAGCTTCAATATAGCACCTCACCTTTTTACAATCAATCATTTTTATTCTTTTTTGTTCAAATTTATTCATGTCGCTTATAAAAAAAGGAGCTTTATTCCGTAGCTCCATATTCTGCATAATAAGCATCGATTCGATTTTTAAGATCTGCATCCAATGCGTTTTTACTTTCAAGATATTCTACAACTTCCGGCATAGATACGATGGCTGCCGTTGGAAAGCCATATAACTCACTAACTTCCTTCAAAGCGGTTTTATTGCCTTTCCCTTTTTCGTTACGATTCAATGAAACCATCAAACCTACGATTTCCACATTGGCTGCCCCTCTTACTTTCGGTACCGTTTCTTCCATGGATTTACCGGATGTAGTCACATCTTCAATCATAACAACACGATCTCCATCCTGCAGCTTTGTTCCTAAAAAGCTTCCTTTATCGGCTCCATGATCTTTTTCTTCCTTACGATCTGAACAATAACGAACTTCCATTCCATAAAGCTTGTCCAATGCGATCGTTGTAGCTACAGCCAATGGAATACCTTTATAGGCCGGCCCAAATAAAACATCAAAATCTTTTCCATAGGTCTCTACAATGGCCTTGGCATAATATTCGCCCAGTTTCTTTAATTGATAGCCTGTTACATAGCCACCGGCATTCATAAAAAACGGACTTTTTCTTCCAGATTTTAGTGTAAAATTCCCAAATTTAAGAACTTTGCTTTCTAACATAAAGTCGATAAATTCCTGCTTGTACTGTTCCATACTTTCCTACTCCTTTATAATTTCTATATCAATTATAATGTATTTCACAAAGTAATTATAGCCTATTTAACAATTTATAATTGTGACTTCTTCGCTATAACACAATGCAAATTATATGATCCAACATTACAATTTATCCGCATGTGCATTTTCATAACATTGTACAATGTCTGCAGGCATATCCTTTTCCATATGTTGTGGCATGTTCACTTCTGTTCCTTCTTTACAGGCTGTTTCATAATACCAGCACTTGAATTTGACCATATCCAATGTTCTCTGCAGCTCTTCCATTTGTTTTTCAATTTCCTGACGACGTGCATAAAACATTTCTTTTCGTTTTTCTAAAGTACTATCGCCCTGGCTGCACCAGTTCATAAATTCACGAATCTCTTTGATCTGCATCCCGGATTTCTTTAAACATTCAATGACACGTAAAGCTTCAATCGATTTTTCATTAAATTTACGAATACCGGATGGTTCTCTTTCTAAATCTTGGAATAAGCCTTCTTTATCATAATATCGTAAGGTTGGGATCGGTAAATCAAACATTTTTGAAACTTGTCCTATCGAATACATAAACATCCTCCTAAAAAATTTATATTTTTTTCTTGACCTAAAGTTAGCTTTAGGATTAACAGTAAACTTAATCCAACAGGATAGTATTGTCAAGGAGGAAGTTACAATGAATGAAACTTTACATTTATGCCAAGAATGGGACAAGGTTTTTCCATTAAGTGAGGAAGTACGCCATCATAAAACAACCTTTACCAATCGTTATGGAATCACATTGGCAGCCGATGTTTATGAGCCAAAGAAGGCAAGTGGAAAGCTGCCGGCTATTGCCCTCAGTGGGCCTTTTGGTGCCGTTAAGGAACAAGCATCCGGCTTATATGCACACCAACTGGCGAAAAGAGGCTTTTTTGCGATAGCCTTTGATCCATCCTATACCGGTGAAAGCGGTGGATTTCCCCGCAATGTCGCCTCCCCGGATATCAACACCGAAGATTTTATGGCAGCTGTTGATTTTCTGTCTGTACAGGAAAATGTCGATCCCGATAAGATTGGAATCTTAGGTATCTGCGGTTTTGGCGGCATGGGTTTTAAATGCTGCCACGCTGGATACGCGTATCAAGGCAACTGTCACATCAACGATGTACGATATGACCCGAGTGAATACCAACGGTTATTTTGATGAAGAAGATAGCGAAAAAATTCGCTTCCAGAAAAAAGAAGCACTGTCCAAACAAAGAACGATTGATTTTAAGAATGGAAACTATGCTTCTGCCGGTGCCTTACCGGATGAAATTCCAGATGGTGCCCCTCAATATTTAGTCGATTATATTTTGTATTATCGCCGAAAACGCAGTTATCATCCTCGATCTCAGGGAGAAGGAAAAGGATGGAATGTGACCGGATGCCAGTCTTTTCTAAACATGCCGATTCTGCAGTATTCCAATGAGATTCGCAGTGCCGTCTTGATGATTCACGGCGAAAAAGCACATTCTTGTTATTTCAGTAAAGATGCGTATCAAAAGATGATGGATGGAAATCCCGTACCGGACAATAAAGAATTGTTGATCATTCCAGGAGCTGTGCATACCGATTTATATAATCAAATGGATATTATTCCATTTGATAAGATCACCGATTTCTATCAGACCTATCTTAAATAAGAAACCCAAGAGTCACTAGTCATGGCTCTTTTTATCATCCTATTTTTAAGGCTCTATCCTTTTCATTCTGTTTTTCGTGCATTAAAATAGAAGTAAGAAGAAAACCATACAGGAGGCCTTATTATGAAACACACGATCATTACCATTGGCCGACAATTTGGAAGTCATGGCCGAAGCATCGCCAAACAATTGGCAAAAAAATTGGGATATGCGTATTATGACAAGGAGCTATTAGTCAAAGCTTCCCAGGAAAGTGGTTTAGCCACCAGCTTTTTAGAAAGCATGGACGAAAGACAAGCCAGTCCATTCTTTTATTCCCTGTTAGCCGGACCGACACAATTTATGTGGAACGATCAATTCATTTCCACAGAAGCTATGGCCTATCAGGCACAACATGATACGATCCTAAAAGTCGCACAGGAAGGAAACTGTGTAATCGTAGGTCGCTGTGCCGATTACATTCTCAAAGATCAAGAACGACTGGTTCGTGTTTTTATCAGCGCCGATTTACAAGATCGAATTGCCCATGTCATGGAACGTGATCAGATCACTGAAAAAGAAGCACGAAAGAAAATAAAAGAAATGGATAAATCTCGTGCTGCCTATTACAACTTTAACACCGATCAAAAATGGTCCGATGCGGCAAATTATGATTTATGCATTAACACCTCTCGTCTTACAGAAGAGAAAACAGTAGAAACTATACTGCATTTTATTCATAATTTACTGGATTGATCCCGTCATGGGATCTTTTTTTCAAAAGAAATCTTATTTTATGCTATAATCAGATGGCTGTAACTTCAGAAAGGAAGATTCCATGACCGATTATCAAAACAACAATACCTTTTCCTTTGAAATTGAAAAAAGACTGGAAGGAAAACTAGGCCGTGCCGGTATCATCCATACTCCACATGGCGATATCAAGACACCGGCTTTTATGTGTGTAGGAACACGAGGCAGTGTCAACTTTTTATCGATGGATGATTTAAAAGCTATTCAGGCACAAGCCATGTTGTCCAACGGATATCATTTGCGAAATGTCTCCTATGAGATTGCCCAAAATGGAGGTCTTGCCGCATGGTCCCAATGGAATGGCCCTACTTTAACCGATTCCGGTGGATTTCAGGTCATGTCATTAGGCTCCGGCAGCGGAAAAGTCGTCAGCATGAAGGTCGGTCATGATTTAAAAAACACCGAACCAGAACATCGCTTTGCCAAAGTAACCGAAGATGGGGTTGCGTTTACCGATCCTAACAGCGGGCAGGATGACTTTATCGGTCCGGAAGAATCGATGCAGATTCAATGTCGTATTGGAGCCGATATCCATATGGCCTTTGATGAACTGACTTCCTTAGCCGATGATTACGATTATAATGTGGAAGCTTTGGCAAGAACTGAACGCTGGGCACTACGAAGCATAGAAGAACATCGAAAGCATCAGTATGATCTAGGTTATTACCAAGCTTTATATGGTGTCATCCAAGGTGGCCGATGGGAAGACTTACGTCGATCCACTTCGAAAAAATTTGCCAAGATGGATTTTGATGGCTATGGCTTAGGCGGTGCCTTCTTAAAAGAAAATCTGAGAGATATTTTACGATGGTGTTGTGAAGAACTGCCGGAAAACAAGCCACGACATCTTTTAGGGCTGTCCCATCCAGACGATATCTTGATTGGAATTGAAATGGGAGCGGATACCCTTGACTGCGTGGCACCAACAAGAGAGGCTCGTCACGGAAAGATCTATACACGATATGGCAATATCAATCTTGCCAATTCTCGTTTTAAAGACAGTATGGAACCACTTGATGATGACTGTGACTGCCCTGTTTGTAAAGCCGGATGGACCAAAGGACAGCTTCGTGAATTATTAAAGTCTCAGGACAAAGAAAAACGTCACTTGTATTTTAACTTAGCTTCGCAACACAATCTTCGCTTTATTCTTCGGTTGACCGAAGAAGCCAGACAAGCCCTGATAGATGATACTTTCTATGAATATCGAAGTCAATTTTTAAAAGATTATTATCATAAATAAACAAATAGAACCTCAAGATCATAAATACTGATCATAATGAGGTTCTATTTTTTGAGCATAGAAAAATTAGGAAGATTGCTTCCTAGTCATTCTACTAACTATTTACGTTTTTTAAGCAAGGCGATCATGCCAACAAGAGCAACGCTCATAAAGCCAAGTGCTCCAACGATAGATAAATTTGCCGATGTATTTGTTCCATCTGTTTTCTTTGTTTCTTCTTTTGATTGCTCAATCTGCGGTGGTGTTGTAGGTTCCTGCGGTTTGTCTTCTGCCGGTTTTTCCGGACTCTTTTCTTTTTCGATTTCTACTTCCACAACACTACTTGTACCGTATGCAACTGTTGTATGGATGGTATCGATTCCAGTTACAGAAACATATCCTTCCGGTATTTCTAGTGAAATGTCAAAAGTAGCTTCCTGACCAGGTATTTCTGCTTCAGAAGTGTAAGTTTTTGTCGCAACAACTTCTTCACCATCTACATAGTTTACTGTTAAAGATGCCGTTTTTAATTCCGCAAAATTAGCTGTATATGTATTGGAAAAACGACTTTGAGGAACAAAGCCAGGATCTGTACTTACCACTTCTCCATTAGCATCTGTCCAATTCACAAAATAATATCCTTCATTTGGAGTTGCGATAGAACCTGTAGGATTTTGATCCATAGATGTCAATGTTTCAGATGGCACAGATACGCTACCACCTTGTGTTGCGACATAATTGATTTGGTTGGCATTTACAGTAACATCGATACTACCTACGGTAACTTCACCGAATATTCCGGCAGTACAACGAATTGTCATAGAACCTGCGTTACTTGCAACCGTAGAAAACTCGCTATCATAATCATTCATGCTTTGATCACCAATAAACCAATGATGTCCATGTAACCATGAATCTAAATTGCATTTTACATAAATCGTTTCTCCTACTTCATAGTTTGTTTTGTCTGAGGTAACGTAATTTCCATAGCTGTAAGCTTCAGGAGCAGCAATGATTGTCGTTTCCTCTTGCGCCAAAATTGTTGTCGTTGCACCCATAGTTAGAGTAATACCTAATGCCATAGATGCTGCTAAAACTTTTTTCATTCTTTTCATGATTCTCCCCTCCTAAATCTTTTTATACTTCAATCACATCTTAACCCTCCCCCTTTATAAAACGTCAATATATTTGTTGTTATTTTGCTTTATTTTAGTTATTTTTTTCATAAATAGAATAACCCTTACACAAAAAAAACGAATAAGGTTTATACTTCATTCGTTTTCACATTTTCTTATTTATTCTATTTCTTATTTCGAATATCAATGATAATCATCACAATAGACCGAAACACAGACAACAATACACAATGACTTCTTTGTTTCTGCAGCAGTTTATGTACTACATGGGTTTGAGAAATTTCTTTTTACAAATTTTTTCTCCTTCTGTAGTTTATCTGAATCTGGTGACTCACCCCAATTGGTCAACCGATGTTTGCGCCATATTTGAAGTCGAGACTATTCTTGATGGTTTTGAAGCCAAGTAGTTATCAATACAGCTGTCCTTGTCTTTTTAAATCATACCTTATTTACGCCATTACTATCCTTAAGGTTTTCATACCTTGCTCCATGCATTTTATGGCTTGATTGACAAAAGATCCTCCGCCTGAATCGCTACATCATGATCACTAGACTGAAAACTTCTATCCGTTTACTACTGATTCTGTCATATTCAGTTTTCACCTTTTATTCAAAGCTGGAAACCAATTTAAAAGTAAAGGCATCTCCATCTTCAATCACCACTTCATCCATAGCCGGACACATACCTGCCTCTATACAAACGGTATTGTTTTCGGATTCAAAAACAAGCCATGGGCCTTTATCCATATCTTGTTTCAAACCACAGATTTCATTCAATAAGGAACCATATTCACCTTGTTCGATATTCACATCCAGTTCTTCTGTTTCTTCTAAAAACTCTGTTAATGTTTTGGCATCTGTATAAAATGTTTTCTGTAAAACTTCTTTATCTTTTGTCGCATCAACAACCTGAATTTCTATTTCTTTTTCACCTTCATGCGCCTTTGGTGCAGAGTATTGCGACCCAACCACCACACAAACAATAACAATCACAGCCGCCAGGGCCCATCCTAATTTTTTCTTCATTTTCAAAACTCCTATTTTCTACTTAATTCTTTCCTGTTGTATTCTTTCCAGCACATGTATAACCGGCTCCCATAAAAAGAGTGTTACGATAAACGTTAGACATCCTTGAATGAGCGACGTTTTTAACCCCATCACCAGATAAAGCATCGTGATCGTCTTACTGAATAATAAAAAGGGAAGATCCACCAGCTGGCCTGTCAAGAAGGAAAAAAAGCCGGCCAATAGCGCATTGGCCCACAGACGTTTTTTCAGAAAATCTCTGCTTTTGGAAAAAATCCAGCCATATAGTGGAAAAATCAGTAAATATGCGACATTCCAAAGAGTCAATCCGTTTAATAAAATTTGAATACATGCAAATAAGATACAGGAAATGACCACTTCTTTTCTTGTGAAGGCATGCGCAAAACATAGAATCGTAAAAGTGATCATTTCCAAATATAAAATATTGGAAAAGGCTTGAAACACCGCATATAGTATAGCTCCCATCAATGCGATGTGTGCCATTTGTCTAACGTTCACGAACCCGTTTCCTTTTTCTGTTTGGTGTATAAGCCTCTTTAGGGCGCCTTGCCGGAATCAGACACTTCGGCCCGGAGCCGATCAAATCGTCCCGATGCGCCTTTTTTAAAGCACGATAGACAATATCATAGTTTTTCGGATATCGATACTGCATCAAAGCCCTTTGTTCCAGCTTTTCTTCATACGTTTTTGCCACATAGACCGGCTTCATCGTTCTTGGGTCTAATCCGGTATAATACATACACGTTGCCAGGGTTCCCGGTGTCGGATAGAAATCCTGCACCTGCTTAGGCGTATGATGAATCTTCTTTAAATAACAGGCCAGCTCGATCGCATCGTTTAGATCACAACCCGGATGAGAGCTCATCAAATAAGGGACAAGATACTGATTCATGCCAAACTCTTTGTTCTTTTCATAATACTTATCCACAAATTTCAAGTACAGCTCTTTTCTTGGCTTACCCATCTTATCCAATACCTTGGCACTCACATGCTCCGGTGCTACTTTTAACTGCCCGCTGATATGATATTTGATTAAACGATCAAAGAAGGTTTCATCTTTGTCATACATCAAATAATCGTAACGAATTCCTGATCGTATAAAGACCTTCTTTACCTTTGGCAATTGTCGGACCGCATCTAACATTTCTACATAATGAGAGTGATCCACCTTTAGATTCGGACACGGTTTTGGCCATAAACACTGTCTTGTCTTACAGGCTCCATATTCCTTTTGTTTATCACAAGCCGCGCGGGAGAAATTGGCACTGGGGCCACCAATATCATGAATATACCCTTTAAAATTAGGCATATCGATGATCTTTTTAGCTTCCTCTACCACACTTTCGGTACTTCTTGTGGAAATCACCCGACCCTGATGCGAGGTAATGGCACAAAAAGCACACGATCCAAAGCAGCCTCGGTTACTGGTGATGGAAAACTGCACCTCTTCAATAGCCGGAACATAGGTATATTTGGGATGGAAAGTTCTTTCATACGGCAAAGAATAAGTAAAATCCATCTGTTCCTGTGTCAAAGGAAGCGGCGGTTGATTACATACGACATACCAGCCATCATAAGGCTCAATCAACATTTTAGACTGAATCGCATCCTGGTTCTGATATTGAATCAAAATGCTTTTCGCATAAGCCTTTTTATCGTTTTTAACCGTATTAAAATCCGGTAAAAGAATATAGTCATCCACGATCGTATCAATGGATTTTGTCTTCCAGACCGTTCCACGTATATAACAGAGATCTTGCACCTGTAATCCACTGTTTAAGGCGTCCGCTACTTCGATGATCGTATTTTCACCCATGCCAAACATTAAAAGATCAGCCTGTGAATCTATTAAGATCGAACGTCTGACTTTATCATCCCAATAATCATAATGGGCCAAACGGCGAAGACTGGATTCAATCCCCCCAATCAAAACGGGAACATGAGGAAACAGTCGTTTTAAGATCTGCGTATATACGATCGTAGCTCGATCCGGTCTTTTGCCCATGATACCCTGATCGGTATAAGAATCCTTATCCCGTCTTCGTTTGTTGACTGAATAATGATTGACCATGGAATCAATATTGCCGGCAGAGACCAGAAATCCCAGACGAGGTGTACCAAATTGTAAAAATTCTTCATCGTTATGCCAATCTGGCTGAGCCAAGATGGCACAGCTGTACCCAAAGACCTGCAAGGTTCTTGTGATGATGGCACAGCCAAAAGAAGGATGATCGACATAGGCATCGCCACAGACATAGACAAAATCCACCTGTTCAAATCCTTGTTCTAACATCTCCTGTCGTGTTGTTGGTAAAAAAGACATAACATCCTCCTACTGTTTGAGTATTTGCTCGGCATAACGAACCGTTGCCATCGCATCTTTGGCGTAATGATCGGCATGAATCTGATTGGCATATTCCTGATTTAAGACTGCACCCCCGACCACCACAAAGGTATCCGGTTTTTCTTTATGAAGCAGTTCAATGGTTTCCTCCATACTTTTGACGGTTGTGGTCATCAAGGCACTTAATCCAACCAGCTTTACTTCTTCTGAAATAGCCGTTTGAACAATCACTTCCGGGGCTACATCTTTGCCCAGATCCAATACCTCATACCCATAGTTTTCCAATAAAACCTTCACAATATTTTTCCCAATATCATGAATATCTCCCTGTACGGTGGCAAGGATAATTTTACCTTTGGATAAAGACTGATTTTGTGCCATTTTTTCTTTTAAGACTTCGAAGCTGGCCTTGGCTGATTCTGCACTCATCAAAAGCTGCGGTAAAAATACCGTGCCTTGTTCAAAGCCTTTTCCCACAAGGTCCAAAGCCGGAATCAATTCTTCATCAATGATCTCTAAAGGCGCTTTTGTTTCTAAAAGCGAAGTCGTAATTTCCTTTACACGATCCTGCATACCTTTCTGGATCGCAAACGATAAAGAAACTTCCGGATTTTCACTTTTCTTTTCTTCCACCTGCTTACTGTAGTTGGAAATATAATGCATGCATTGTGCATCTTGATTCATCAAGGCCATTGATGCATCAAATGCTTTTTTCATCATTTCATTATTCGGGTTGATCATGGCACACGATAGTCCGCTTTGTAAGGCCATGCTTAAAAAATAAGAATTGATGATCTCTCGTTGCGGTAATCCAAACGAAATGTTGGAAACACCCAGTATCGTAGAAACATTCAGTTCTTCTTTAACCTTTTGTAGTGTATCTAACGTAACCAAAGCACCATCCGCCTGCGAAGAAATTGCCATCGCTAGGCCATCGATCACGATATCCTTTTTTTGAATACCGTATTCCTGTGCCTTTTGCACGATCTTTTGGGCAATGGCCAGACGCTTTTTAGATGCAGAAGGAATGCCACTTTCATCTAAACATAGCCCAACGACCACCGCTCCATATTTTTGAATCAAAGGAAATACAGATTCCATAGAATCCAGTTTCCCATTCACCGAGTTAACCATCGGTTTTCCATTATAAAGACGTAAGGCGTTTTCTAAAGCTTCTAAATTTCCAGTATCAATCTGTAATGGCAGGGCACAGACATTTTGAAGGCGCACAACCGTTTCTTTCATCATCTCGGCTTCATCAACATCCGGTAATCCCACATTCACATCTAAGATCTGGGCACCGGCTTCTTCCTGCTCCAACGCCTGTGAAAGAATATAATCAAACTCTTTGTTTCGTAAAGCTTGTTGAAAGCGTTTCTTTCCCGTAGGATTGATTCTTTCCCCAATCACAACCGCTTTTTTTCCGATCTGCACCGCCGATGCATAAGAAGTTACCCACGTTTGTTCTTTCATCGTATTCGGTTGGCAGGGAATATCCTTTACAGCTTCTATTATTTTTTGTATGTATTCCGGAGTAGTTCCACAACAACCCCCTAATCCCTGTACACCGATCTGTGCAATCTTGACCATCGCCTGGGCAAAATCATCGGCTTTTAAATCATAGACAGTCTTTCCATTCACCTGGACAGGGAGTCCGGCATTGGGATTGACGATGATGGGAAGAGAAGAAACTTCCCGAATCCTTTTGACAACCGGAAGCATCTGTTCGGGACCTAAGCCACAGTTGATTCCCAAGGCATCAACACGTAATCCCTCCAACATTGCGACAGCGGATTCTACACTGCCACCGGTCAATAATCGCTGGTTTTCATCAAAGATCATCGTTACGATCACCGGAAGATTGCTGTTTTCTTTCGCGGCCAAAACCGCCGCTTTGGCCTCATACGTATCCGACATCGTTTCAATCAAGATAAGATCCGCGCCGGCCTTTACACCGGCTTTGACCATTTGGGAAAAATACGATACAGCCTTTTCAAAAGGAAGATCCCCCATAGGCTCCAATAACTTCCCGGTCGGGCCGATATCCAGAGCAACATAGGCATCCATGCACCCTGCTTGTTTTTTAGCTTCTTTTGCCAGTTGAATCCCGGCTGTAATGATTTCTTCCACATTATCAAACTTGAGACCATTGGCCCCAAACGTATTGGCGTTGATCACATGACAACCGGCTTCCAGGTAAGCCTTGTGTATCGCAATCAATTCTTCGGGATGGGTAAGATTCCAGGTTTCGGGATATTCGCCGCCCGGTAATCCTCTTTCCTGCAACATGGTTCCTAAACCACCATCAAAATAGATCCACTCTTTTCCTAAACGATCTGTGATCATACCTTCACCCCTTTCGATACATACAATCTGTCTTTTCACATTGTTGACAAGAACCAGCTAAATCTTGATTAGCTTCTCTTGTCAGTCCGATCATGGCCGTAACGGATTTATACGGCACCATCAAATCACCCTGCGTCAAGGTCACACCGATCGTCTTTGGCATATCCAAGATTCGAATAAAATCTCTTTGGTGTGCCAAGGCACAATCCCCATAGCCACATGAATACCGGGGACGGCAGCAATAGCCTCTTTGTCGGGCATCTATTTTGATCTGCTCATTGATTTGATCCGTATAAGCTTCAATCATGGCACAGCCTAAAGCCTGTAAGATCACACTTTGCGCTTTATTTTGTATATTCGCTCTGGCGATCAATCGATCCGGCACAATACCTAATGTCGTTGCCAGACATACGATTTTTTCACAACCTTTTAAATTTTTGGATAAATCCTTTGAATGAATATGGGCCGATGAAAAATAAAGATCTTCACCGCATTGTTTCAAATCAAATTCTTTCATCACAAATTTAGGTGTACACTGCTGCATCTGTTTCATACAGCTTTGAATCTGTTCTAATATCGATGCATCCGGAGTCTGGTTGCGATAGCCCAAATAGCGGTACACTTCCTTTTCGTTGACCTGTATCATTTGATCATTTCCGACAGATTAGCCTGAATGCGTGCTGCCACATCCGGCTTATTCATCGAGTACACATGGATATGTCGAATTCCATTGGCAATCAGATCAATGATCTGTTCACTGGCGTAAACGATACCCGCCTGTTCCATGGCTTTAGGATCATCTCCAAAATGATCGACAATTGCCTTAAAGCGCTCCGGCACCTGTGTACCCGACATCTGCACACTTCGAGCCAACTGCTTTTTATTTGTAATCGGCATAATTCCCGCTAATACCGGTACTTGAATACCGGCTTCACGAATCCGATAAAGAAAATCGCTATACCGACAATTTGGTGATATGGCATAAATAATGTCAAATTAGATTTTATATTGTAGTCAGAAAAGAGGTATTCTTTATGACTACAAAT
>NZ_JAXKBY010000195.1:0-4576 GCF_036552745.1 Faecalicoccus sp. | reverse complement strand
GAAGTACTCTATTCATTACTTTTTTATCCGGCAGATTGCAACAGATGCTTTATTTGAGGTTTCTTTTTAATGCTGAATTATGGCTAAATCACCAAACTGTGGGTATAGCGTACCAAAAAAGACGAGTTCCCCCGTCTTTTAGTCCATTTTATTGAATTTTTTTCGGCGGCACATATCCGGTAATTTAAACAACGGAAACAAGAAAATCAAAATCGGATAGATTTCCAATCGTCCTACCAGCATGGCGAAACTTAATACTAATTTGGAAAAATCCGAATACATGGCAAAATTTCCCATCGGCCCTGCCAAACCGAAGGCCGGCCCAACATTACCGATACAGGTAAAGACCGAGCTGACTGTTGTCTCAAAATCCAGATTATCTAAAGAAACTAAGAAGATACAGGAAAACAAGATCAACATAAAGCAGCCAAAATAAGCCATGATCTGCGATACTACACTATCATCGACGACTTTGCCATCCATCGTGATCGCTTCCACCTTTTGCGGATGCACCAGTCGTTGAATATCCAAACGAATTTTTTTTAAGATGATCACAAAACGAGAGACTTTAATACCACCGGCCGTCGATCCGGCGCAGGCCCCCAATACCATCAGCAGCAACAAGATTCCCTTTGAGAACATAGGCCAGAGGTTGAAATCGGTCGTCGCATAACCAGTTGTCGAAATAATCGTAGCCACCTGAAAAGAAGCATAGCGTAAGCCTTCCAGAATGCCTCCATACATATGTGATATATTCAAGGTAATCAAAATGATACAGCTGAAAACTATAAATACATACATGCGTAATTCTTCATTTTTAAAAATCTGTTTGAAGTTTTTTAAAAACAGAAAATAGTACAAGTTAAAGTTTATGCCAAACAACAACATAAAAACCGTAATGACGACTTCAAAATAAACGCTGTTGTAAAGACCTAACCCTAAAGAAGAAATACTGAAGCCGCCGGTACCGGCTGTTCCAAATGTATAACAAAGGGTATCGAATAAAGGCATACCTCCTGCCAACAAAAACACGATACACAACAAGGTCAACCCCATATACATCACATATAAGATCATAGCGCTTTGTTGGATACGTGGCACCAGCTTACCAATTACAGGGCCGGGCGCTTCGGCACGCATGATGTGCATTGATCGATCATTCGATTTCGGGAAAAACGCTAAGATAAATACCAGAATTCCCATACCGCCGATCCAGTGCGTAAAGCTCCGCCAGAAAAGAATTCCTTTTGATAATTCTTCAACCGAAGGTACGATAGAAGAACCGGTTGTAGTAAACCCCGAAACTGCCTCAAAGAAGCAATCTACAAAGCTGGGAATCTCCTGTGATATAAAATAAGGAAGACAACCAAACAAACTGGCGGTAATCCAACAAAGACCTACGGCAATCATACCATCTCTTGCGAAATAATCTTTACGATCCAGATGAATCCGTGATAGGGCAAACCCAACCAAAAGACAACTCGCAATCGTGATCAAAAAGTCATAAACAACTTTTTCCTTATACAACAACGAACAAATCAGTGGCAATACCATCAACAATCCAAGACAGATCAATACATATCCGTTCATATTGGCAATCAAGCGCCAATTGACTTTCTTCATTTTTCGTTTAAGCCAATACATCGTTGATATCCCTCAATCCGGCAATCTTACTGATCAAGATCAATGTATCGCCAATTTCTACATACGAATCGCCCTGTGCAATTTGTGGTTTTCCTCTTCGTGTGATGTAAGCCACCAGCATTTCTTTCTTAAAGGTCAGATCTTTTAAAGGTACCCCGATAAACTTACAGTTCTTTCGCACTCTAAATTCCAGCACTTCTACTTGATCATCTACGATCTTGATCAAAGACTCGATATTGGAACCTACACTATTCTGCATAGCGCGGACATACTGACAAATTTGGTTGGCCGTAATATTTTTAGGTGTGATCGCATTTTCCAAACCAAGTTTCTCTAATAAAAAGCCCAGCGATACACGATTCACTTTCGGCAATACGTTTTGCACACCTAAGCTGGAAGCAAACATGGAAATAATGACATTTTCTTCATCGTTATCCGTTAAAGCGATAAAACCATCCATGTCCTCCAGATTTTCTGACCGTAAAAGCTCGTGATCCGTTCCATCGCCGTGAATAACTGTAATCGATGGAAATTTCTCGACCAGCTGCAGGCAGACATCTTTATTCATTTCCACAACTTTGACTTCAATGCCAAGATGCAGTAAAAGACGTATCAGATAGAAACTGATTCGTCCCCCACCGACGATCATGACTTCTTCAACCTTTTTATCTTTTAACAGCTTGATTTCTTTAAAGAATTGTTCCAGCTCACGCATAGAACCCGTCAATGAAACTTTATCATTTTCCTGAATGATCGTCTGTCCATCCGGTATGATGATCTGTGAACCTCTTTGTACGACACAGAACAAAACATTTGATTTATATCGAGAACTGATTTCCATCAGGTTTTTTCCAATCAACGGACTTCCTTCACGAATCTTGATTTCCGTCAGCTCTACTCGTCCTTTGGCAAAAGAGGTTGCCTTGATCGTACTGGAAAAGCGTAAAGAGCGAACAATCTCCAGGGCGGCTGCCATTTCCGGATTGATCTGCATCGACAAGCCCAGATCTTCTTTCATCATATTCAAACCTGCGACATACTCCGGATTTCGAATTCGTGCAATCGTATTTTTCGTTCCCAGCTTCTTTGCCAGCATACAACAGATGATGTTGATTTCATCCTGGCTGGTTACGGCAATCAACAACTCGCACTCTTTGACGCCGGCTTCCACCAAAACATCCACACTGGCACCGTTTCCCAAGACACCGATAATATCTAACCGATTAACTGTATCTTCTAATACCTTCTGTTTATTTTCGATGATCGTTACATCGTGTCCTTCCTGGTTCAACTGACAAGCTAGCGCAAAGCCAACTTTTCCGTCACCTACAATTGCAATTTTCATATCTATCTCCTTGCGAATCAAACAGTATATCCATTGTAGTCGCGTTCATAAAAGGAATCAAGATAAGACTGCGTAAAATTAAGGTTTTATAAAGAAATTGTTCATTATTCATAGACATATGAATATTATTCTTTAAATATCGGCTTTATGAAAAACTTTTCTTTATGTTTTCTTAATGATCAAGCTATAAATTGAAAAATAAATGTTTATAACTTACAGAATGTAAAATAACAACAACTGGCTTTTTTTGATGAAATTGATTACGATTAAAAAGAGGACTATTCATGAACTTTTTCAAAAAACTACAAAAACAATTTAATATGCCTCAAAGGAAAGATCTTCCTTCTTTTGCAGATGGAACAATTCTGCGTTATAAAATTCGCTTTGAGGGAATCGTGCAAGGTGTGGGATTTCGCTATGAAGTTTACCAGATTGCCACTCAATTAAAATTGACCGGATGGGTTCGAAATGAAATGGATGGAAGTGTACTTTGTGAAGTACAAGGCACAAAAGAAAAAATAGAGTACCTGATCAATCAGTTGTATCAAGTACCCCGTTTTCAAATTGATTCTGTATCAGAAAAAGAAATTCCACTTAAAAATGAATCATCCTTTCATATGGCTAACTGATCTTATAGACTTGCTTTTTGTTTATTATGAAATATCATGGTATAATCAGTAAGCAATTTATATTCTGTCCTCGTAGCATAACGGATAATGCAATCGCCTCCTAAGGGCTAGGTGGAACAAACGCCTTTTGATATGATAACTAGATAAAATTGAATAGATTTTTAAGAATGTCCCAGTACCTCAGCAGGATAGAGGGTTCGCCTCCTAAGCGAAACGTCGCAGGTTCGACTCCTGTCTGGGACGCCACAAACTCCGCTGAAAGCCTTATTTTACAAGGTTTTCAGCGTTTTCTTATTTATGGCTTTCTATTTACGCTGAATACGAATTGTTTTCAATCTGTCATTTTTTATTCGATATTTTTTTAAGACTTTTAAGGAAATAGGCTTGCTAACACTTTTTTATTTTTGAAGAAAAATCGCTGGTTTTTTTGGAATTTGCTAACACTTTTGAAATTCTATCTTTGAAGTGCCTGCTTTAAAAATTGCTCTTTCATTTCTGGCGATAAAGATTTAATCAACTCCAATAATGCCATATCACTATCTGTTACAGCGGTATCTTGCGTTGGATTGTTCGTATCATCATTAAGCGTAGAATAAAATTCTTTATCCATTTTTTGTGCATTGAAACGTCTGTCCTCGTCAATAATTTCTGAATAGACATCTGTAACCATTTCTGCTTCTGCATGACCAGTATCGCCTTGCACGGACTTAACATCTCCGTTTGTCATTTTGAGCTTGTAGCCCGTACTCAAATGACGTAGGCTGTGGAATACCACAACTTCATAATCGTTTTCTTCACAGAGCCTTTGAAACCTATCTCTAACAATACGGCTTTCTACGGGATTGCCATTATCTAACGCAATAACAAGGTTGTAATCATTGTAGGCACTTCCGAGAAATTCTTTTAACTCCTGCTGGTCTTTTTTATATTGCACCAATAGTTCTGCAACTGTTTTAGG
>NZ_JAXKBY010000194.1:0-1712 GCF_036552745.1 Faecalicoccus sp. | reverse complement strand
GTATCATCTTCTTTTTAGAGAAGAACAATGTTGATTATGATCCTAAGAAAATGAGGTAGCCATTTTCTTATAGACCATAATTTTTTCAATCGACCTTTTGTTAGGTCTTTTTGTCATGTCTTTTTAAAATTTTTGATTTTTTACTTGATTTCTAATAGTTAATCTCCTTATTTGCACAAAAATATGTGCCTGCCTGCTGTCCTTGTAGAATGCGGGTCACAATGCCTTCTTCAAATTTGGCGATCACTAGATCGGCACCGGCATCCATGGCAATTTGAGCGGCCACTAATTTAGCGCTCATACCACCGGTTCCCACATTGGAACTAGATTCATTGGTACCCATATTCAATAGCGTTTGATCAATATGGGATACATGTCGGATCAGTTGTGCTTTGGGATTTGTCTTGGGATTATCGGTATATAATCCTTCGATATCGCTCAATAAGATAATCAAATCCGCTCCAATCAAACTACCGACCGTACTGGCCAGCTGATCGTTATCGCCAAAGCTTTCGACTTCCAGTAACTCATGGGTTGAAATCGTATCGTTTTCATTGACGATAGGAATGCTTTGGAGGGCAAAAAGCTCCAGAAAGGTATTGCGAGCATTTTCTCTGGCATGTTTTTCTCGCATGATATTTTTTGTCAATAAAATTTGGGAAGCCACCATATTATATTCACTAAAAAGTCTTTGATAGACCATCATCAATCGAGCCTGCCCCACAGCCGCAAAAGCTTGTTTCTCAGCAGTCGATTCCGGTCTTCTTCCGATATGCAAAGCTCTTCGACCACAGGCAATGGCACCGGAAGATACTAAAACAACATCTTTTCCCTGTGCGCGTAAATCACATAGCACACGAACCAACTTCTCAATTCGAGATAAGTATAAATCTCCATTTTCATGTGTAATGCTGCTGGAACCAACTTTAATAACAATCCTTTTTTTATGCTTCAGACAAGATCTGTCCATTTTATTCACGACCTTCCAATTCTCTTAAAAGTAAAATCAATTCTTCTTCTGTATAAACTACATGATCACTGCACGGGCCTTCTTTTTGATGATGACGATTGAAATGAATCGTATGCAGTCCAGCCTTCCTGGCGCCTTCCATATCATTAATATAATTATCACCGATATAAAACCAGTCACTCGCCTTTTCATCTAGAGCCTTCATCACATATTGAAATGCGCGTATATCTGGTTTACTGACTCCGATCTGACCACTGGTAAAAATATGATTGGCAGGAATATAGGAAAAAACTTGTAAAGTACGCAGCTTATTTCGCTGGTGCATATCTTCACCGTTTGTCAAGATACCACATTCGCTTTTAGTCGATGAAAAGTAATCATGAAAAACAGGACTCATGGAGATCTTTTGTTGGTAATGTTTATAACATTGTTGGAATAAAACAGCATCCTCTTCTGAAAATGGGATGTCATATTCTTCACAAGCTTTTAAAATTCGGTACGCCCCTGATTGATCTACCGTAATCTGATTATTCTGAATCTTTGAAAAGATCGCATCACCATGCGCTCTGTAACAGGCATAAAAAGAATCTATTTGTTCCTGTGGCACATGCAATTGGAACTCTTTTAAACACATTTTAAAAGGCCAGGAAAGATCATAGAGGGTATCATCGCAATCAAATAAAAATTTCATGTTTTGATTATATAAAAGATAGCTACGTTTCTCAATAGCGAAGTATAAAGT
>NZ_JAXKBY010000193.1:0-2305 GCF_036552745.1 Faecalicoccus sp. | reverse complement strand
GTACAGAGTCTGGATGCTTTACGACCGTTTGGACCGGGTTTTCAGCTGCCGGCTTTTGAAATTTCGCCAGTCAACATCAAATCAGTTTATGATCTAAGCAATGGAAAGCATCGACGGTTTACGCTGCAAAGCGGCTTACAGTGTTTATGTTTTAACATCTCGCCAGCCGATAAGGCAAAAAGTGTAAATTCAATCAGGGGATTTGTCGGTTCACCGCAAATCAATTATTATAGAGGCTCAAAACGAGTCAGCTTTATCATCGATCAAATTCTCTATAAGTGAAATGTCATTGTTTCAGTGTAGGGATTCATGTAAAATAGAAGTAATTTAAAGGAGATCACATATGGATATTAAACAATACATTGCCAGTATTCCCGGCTTTCCCAAGGAAGGTATCATTTTTCGGGACGTAACACCGATCTTGAAAAATCCGGATTGTATGAAATACGTTACTGAAAAACTTTCGGCATTTGCCAAAGAGGTAAAGGCAGACTTGATCATTGCCCCGGAGGCACGAGGTTTCTTTTTCGGTATTCCGGTGGCCTTGGAATGTCATGTTGGTTTTGCGCCGGTACGAAAACCCGGTAAGTTGCCAAGGGAAACAATGTCACAGTCATATCAGCTGGAATATGGTGTGGATGAGCTGCAAATGCATGTTGATGCCATTCAAAAAGGAATGCGTGTTGTCATCATTGATGATTTATTAGCTACCGGAGGTACGGTAGAAGCGATGATCAAGATGGTGGAATCCAAACAGGCAGTCGTGGCAGGAATTGGATTTGTGATCGAATTGGATGATTTAAAAGGTAAAGAAAAATTTAAGGATATACCGGTGTTTTCTCTGACACATTTTGAAGGAGAATAGGGATCAAAGAAAGGAGACTTTGGTGTGGCACATAAAAAAGAAGTGACATTTGATGAATGTCTAAAACAGATCAAGACCTACATCAAACGTCCGGAAAATATAGATCTGATCGTTAAGGCTTACCAGTTTGCCCAAAAACATCATGAGGGGCAGTTTCGAAAAAGCGGGGCTCCTTATGTGACGCATGTCATACAAGTGGCTAATACACTGGCTGAGATGCATTGTGGACCGAAGACGATTGCGGCCGGCCTTTTGCATGATACGGTGGAAGACTGTGCCGATGTAACGGATGATACGATTCGTCAGGAATTTGGTGCTGAGATCCAAACGATGGTGGATGCCGTTACGAAGATTGGAAATATTCAGTTCAAGGATGAAAAAGAATACCAGGCAAACAACCATCGAAAGCTTTTTATTGCGATGGCTAAGGATATTCGCGTAATCTTGATCAAGCTGGCAGACCGTTTGCACAATATGCGAACGCTGGAATATATGAAACCGGAAAAGCAGCAGAAGATCGCCAGAGAAACCCTGAGTGTTTATGCGCCCATCGCCCATCGTTTAGGTATCAGTTCAATCAAAAACGAACTGGAAGATCTATCCTTTAAGTATATCGATCCGAAAAAGTATAACGAGATCAAAGGTCTTGTCAAACAAAGAGAAGAAGAGCGAAATGAACAAGTTCAAATGATGATCAAAGACATCACTACGATATTGGATACGTATAATATCAAATACCGCATCTTTGGACGCTCTAAGCATTTTTACAGCATCTATAAAAAGATGGTAACCAAAAATAAACGGTTTGAAGAGATCCTGGATCTTTTAGCTATTCGTATCGTGACAGATACTGTAACGCATTGTTATGAAATTTTGGGCTATATTCATGCGACCTATCGTCCGATTCCCGGACGTTTTAAAGATTATATTGCCATGCCCAAGGCAAATATGTATCAGTCTTTGCATACAACAATCGTAGAGCCTCAACATGGTAATATTTTTGAAATCCAGATTCGTACGGAAGATATGGATGCGATTGCCGAGCGTGGTGTTGCGGCCCACTGGCGTTATAAGGAAAAACCAAATTCCGTGCCGGAAATCGAACAAAAAGAAATCGAAGACAAGCTTTCCTGGTTCCGTGATTTTTCCATGATGACCGATGAGGAAAGTGAAGATCCGTTAGAATATATGAATGTGCTTCAAAAAGATATCTTTGAAGCCAATGTCTATTGTCTGACACCAAGAGGGAAGGTTATTGCCTTACCAAGTGGTTCAACACCAATCGATTTTGCCTATCGTGTACATACAGAAGTCGGCCATAAGACGGTGGGAGCTACTGTCAATGGCGCCATCGTTCCCTTAAACACCCCGTTAAAAACCGGCGATGTTGTCGATATTTTAACCAATAACAATTCACCGGGACCATCAAAGGACTGGATC
>NZ_JAXKBY010000192.1:0-1696 GCF_036552745.1 Faecalicoccus sp. | reverse complement strand
TTTGTCAATATATTTGTTTGATTTTTTGATAAAAAAAAGAGAGGCGCACATTTTGTGTGCTCCTCAAAGTGTTCATTTTCTTAACTTAATGACATTGGAGTTACTCTCCCTTTTTATGTTTCAGGCACTTTGCTCATTTGACTACCTGATTTACAGCATAGTATCAAGCATGGTCAATTTGTTAATCACACTCAATTTTGTCATTAAATTTCATATGTATATCAGCAGTGTTTACAAATAAAATAAATATGCAATTTGTTATGAAACAGCGCCTTCTGGAACAGATATATGTTCTTCTATCATCGTTTCAAGTAAGCCTTTATCTATTTTATCGATTTCTTCAGCCAGGTTGACCGCATGATCATTGATTCGATCATAATCGGTTAAGATTCTGGAGAAAGCAATTCCCAGTTCACTGGAAATAGTTTTGTCTTTTAAGCCCTGGATCTGAGCCGTTCTCCATTCCTGTGTGTTTTCATCGATTTGGTTATTGTAGTTGTTTGCCTTGTTTAGATCAAAGATAAAATCATGCATTTTGAAAGTTCTTTTTTTCATCTTTCGCAAGATTGTTTTTTCGGCATCATTTGTGGTTTCTTTCGATATAACCAAAGCCTGTCGATCCATATTGATCGCATAATCACTGATACGTTCAATATCGACTAACATCGTATAATAAGCGGTAAGTGTTTTTGAAGTTTCCTGATTTAAGTTGCCATAGGCAAAGGCATCGGTAATATATTTGGAGATCGCACTGTTCAAGAAGTTAACAGCCGCTTCTCGTTTCTGAATCGATTTGGAACGATCTTCTTTATAGTTGATCAGCTGATCAAAAGCATCCGATACATTGGTATAGGCAAGCTTCATCATACGCATTATTTCATCATTGACCTGTTGCACATTGATGGCTGATAAACCAATGATTTTATTGCTTTTGGGTAGAGGCTGTAAATACATTAAACCCTCCGAATCCACCGATAATTTCTCACTTGGAAGAATATGTTGTGCCAAGGCAGCCAAATAAGTTCCAAATGGCAATAAGATCAATGTTGTGACCACATTAAACAATGTGTGCATATTGGCAATCTGCTGGGCTGCATTATCCGGTGACCATCCGGCAACCACGGAAGTGAGCGGCGTCAACAGACAAACCGTGGTAAAGATGATCGTACCGATGATGTTGAAACTCAAGTGAATAATCGTTGTCTGCTTGGCTTCTCGACTGGTTCCAAAGGATGCCAAAATGGCTGTAATACAAGTACCGATGTTTTGTCCAAACAATACAAAGACTGCACCATCCAAACCAATCAAACCACTCCGGGCTAAAGCCTGCAAGATACCTAAGGAAGCCGAAGAACTCTGAATGAGAGCGGTGAATAAAGCGCCTACTAAAATACCGATGGCAGGATTGGAAAAGTTTGTCAACAATGAGATGAACGCTTCGGATTCTCTGAGTGGACTCATAGAAGAAGACATCATGTCCATACCAATAAACAAAATACCCAGACCGGCAATGATCGAACCAAAATAATGAAGCTTTGGATTCTTCAAGAAAACGATCAATACAACACCGGCAAAGGCGATCAGTGGTGCAATCTCACTGACATTCAGTGCCACCAGCTGTCCGGTGATGGTCGTACCGATATTGGCACCCATAATGATCCAAACAGCCTGCTGCAAAGTCATCAAACGGGCATTT
>NZ_JAXKBY010000191.1:0-6983 GCF_036552745.1 Faecalicoccus sp. | reverse complement strand
CATTTTATTAGAGTTTCTATTATTTCTTATAATATTTGTGGTCTTTTACTACTTCAAACATACTTTCTTTGTTCAAGGTCAGCTAGAAAACTCTCTTTTTATACAAAACTTTGTATTTCTACCTTTGATGATCGGATGTATTAGCTTTGTACTTTACGATGTGTTTAAAAAAACTTTTACATCCTAAGTTAAATTGATACAGTGATGAAATTGGTTTGTCACTGTATTTTTTAATTCTTGAGTTACATTAAGATGACATATGCATTAGGAAAAGACCTTGAAGTTGTTTCATAAAAAGAATATGATAAGAAAGAATGAATTATTAGGAGGGATTTTTATATGTCACTGTTTCTGGGAGAAATGCATCATCATATTCCTGGACGTAAAGGTTTGACAGAGAAAAAAGACGTCATTTCTTTGATGCCTGAAAAAGAAGTCTATATCCCTTTGGCCGCTGGTGCCAATACAGACTTTGAAATCTTTGTCAGTGAAGGCGATAAGGTACAGATCGGTACGAAACTGGCGCAAACAAAGTCTGGTTTTTTTGTGCCTTTGTATTCCAGTGTCTCCGGTACTTATATCGGTATAAAAAAACGAATGAGTGCTATGTTGAAGCCTATGGACCATATGGTTATAGAATTGGATGGATCACAAACAAAAACACAGGCGCTTTTGCCTTTGGATTATCATACGGCAACAAGGGAAGAATGTGTAGAACAAATCAAACAGGCCGGTATTGTTGGTTTAGGGGGAGCTGGTTTTCCTACCTATGTAAAGTATCAGAAGCCGGATGGAATTGATTGTATCATCATCAATGCGGTTGAATGTGAGCCTTATATTACTGCCGATTATAAGATCATCATGAAGGATGTTTCTCATTTTGTGATGGGATGTGAAATCTTTAAGAAGATGGCTGATGTATCAAAAGTGTATATTGCGATCAAGAAAACACACCCGGATCTAATTCAAGTCGTGCAGGATGCACTGAATGATAAACAGGGAATGGAAGTCTATCCGGTACCGGATGTGTATCCTATGGGATGGGAACGTGTTTTAGTACGTGAGATCCTGCATACAGAATATGATCGTCTTCCTTCCGAAGCTCATACGATCATCAGTAATGCGACAACTGCTATTGCGGCAGCCTATGCGTTTGAAAAAGGAGAGCCGATTACTAAAAAGATCGTAACGGTTTCCGGTGAAGGGGTTAAAAATCCTACTAACGTGGAATGTCCGGTTGGTACACCGGTACAGGAAGTCATCAAAGCCTGTGGCGGTTATACGACAGACAGCGTTCGTTTGATTGCCGGTGGTCCGATGATGGGAAGAACGATCGTCAATGATCAGTTTGTCATCGATCGTGCGACCAATGCGATTACGGTTTTACCGAATGTAGCAGATGATGCGATTGCCTGCTTACGATGTGGTCGATGCAGCGATCATTGTCCGGCCGGCTTACAACCGGTACGTATTGCCATGGCTGTGAATGCCGGTGATGCCAAAGAAATGGAAAAAAGAGGGGCTTTACAATGTATTGAGTGTGGACTTTGTACCTATGTTTGCCCGAGTCATATCGATGTAACAGAAAATGTTCGTAAGGCAAAACGAACAGTTATGTTGAAAAAGAAGAAGTAAGAGGGGTCAAGCTATGAAATTTAATTTTCACGTATCACCAAGTTTAAAAGGAAGCCTGACCACACAAAAGATCATGTTAGAGCTGACAGTAGGTCTGATGATTCTTTTCCTTTTATCTTGTTTCTATAATGGTACAACGTATGGCGCAAGCTATGTATTACATGAAGTTTTGTTGTTGGTAAGCTCTTTAGTCACAATGTTTATTTGTGAATCAATCTTTGCCAAGATTTATAAAGAGAATCCGATCACTTATATGAAAAAGTCATTTGGTTGGGTGACAAGTATTATCCTGACATTGATGGTGCCGATTACCATGACCGTTTATGCTTTAATCATTGCCACAATTTTTGCGATCGTATTTGGAAAGTTGTTGTTTGGCGGTTTTGGACAAAATATCTTTAACCCGGCCGGAGTCGGAAGAGCCGTTATTTTTGCCGCCTTTACCAGTGCTGCTGCCGCAGGCATTACAACCGGGGCTACTCCTACAGCCTATCTAGCCAATACGTTTAATTGGCTGCCGGCCTCTGCGGAAGCATTGGATTCCTTTTTATCACAATATGGTGGTTTTGCCAATTTAGCTTTAGGCTTTTACGATGGGGCATTAGGAGAAACCTTTACCCTTGCGATCGTATTGATCGGAATCTGGTTTTGTGTACGTAAGATCATCGATTGGCGTGTTCCGGTCGTATATTTAGGAACGATCTTTATTTTGACAGCTGTGGTTGCCGTATTAAGCGGTATTGATTCCTATCACGGTATTCCGGCTTTTATCTGGTATCCGCTTTTACATATGGTTACCGGTGGTATCGTCTTTGGTGCGGTGTTCATGTTAACCGATCCGGTCACAAGCCCTACCAGTGCGCAGGGTCGTGTGATCTTTGCCCTGGGAGCAGCAGTAATCACAGTTTTGTTGCGATTAAAGGCCAATCTTCCGGAAGGTTGTTTATATTCTATTCTTTTGATGAATATGTTTACGCCAATGATTGAAAGCAGCTTAGATGGTGTTCAGCTGGTCGTTAAGAAAAAAGCTTATATCATGGCAGGCTGTTTAGCCATCTTAGGACTTGCCGTATCTTTCTATGCCGCTACTTCGGTAGAACCGGTTACAACAGCTGCCACGGGAAAAACAGCAATGGTGGAAACGGTTAGAATGGAGGAAACGTTATGAAAAAGATTCTTCATTTAACATTGTTTTTAGCTATCGTGTCTGTCATTGCCGGTGGTGCCTTAGCTTATTTTAATGAGCTGACAGAACCTGTCATTGCCGAAAATGAGGCAAAACAGGAAAGAGAAACTTTATTGGAAATGTATCCGGATGCCAATGTTGAAGATTTTAAAAATGTTGATCTTTCTTCCATTGAATCAAAAACGATCAATAAGATTTATTCTTATCAAGATTTCTACATCTTCAATATGAGCGTTTCCGGTTATAGTCAGGGAACAACGTTCTTAGTTTCTATCGATAAAAATAATTTAAACATCGATAAATTTATCGCAATTTCCAATGGGGATACCAGTGGCTTGGGAACACAGGTCTTGGATGAACCGTTTAGAAAATCCATGGAAGGTAATCCGGCCGATGGACAACTCGATACGATTTCAGGGGCTACGATTTCTTCGAGTGCCGTTGTCAATGGGATCCATGAAGCGGCTAGTGTAGTAGAAAGCTTAGAATAGGAGGAAGAACATGGATCAGTTAAAGAATTTCAAAAATGGTTTGATCAAAGACAATCCGGTTTTCTCTTTGTTTCTGGGTATCTGTTCAACACTGGCTATTACAACAACCATCAATAATGCGATCGGTATGGGTGTTTCCGTTATCATCGTATTGACGATGTCGAATGTGATCATTTCCATGATTCGAAAAATCACACCGGATGAGATTCGTATTCCGGTTTACATCGTGATTATTGCGACGTTAGTAACGATCATACAAATGTTGATTCAGGCATTTGCACCGGCATTAAATGAAAGTCTGGGTGTATTTATACCTCTGATCGTTGTCAACTGTATCATTTTAGGTCGTGCCGAAAGTTTTGCGAGCAAGAATGGTATCGTAGCCAGTGCAATCGATGGAATTGGTATGGGACTTGGATATACATTAGCGGTACTTTCCATGTCCATTATTCGTGAGGTGCTCTCTACCGGCGGTATTTTGATCACCAATCCGTTTAATACGGCGCAGGTGCTATTGAATGTCACGCTGTTCCCGGAAGATTTTACCATTTCTTTATTTGGTTCTCCGGTAGGTGCCTTTATTACGTTTGCTTGTCTGGCTTCGGCTTTAGGTGCTTATAAAGTACATCTGGAAGCCAAAGAAAAGGCAAAGGAGAAATAGAATATGAGTGAATTAGTAACTTTACTGGTAACCAGTGTATTGATCAATAACGTCATTTTAAACCAGTTCTTAGGTATGTGTCCTTTTATGGGCGTATCGAAGAAAAAGTCCAGTGCGTTAGGAATGGGTGTTGCCGTTGTCTTTGTTATTGTGGTAGCGGCTCTGGTTACTTACGCTTTATATTATTTGGTTTTGGTTCCGATCAGTTTGGAATTTATGGAACTGATCACCTTTATCCTGGTCATCGCATCGTTGGTACAGTTAACGGAGATGTTCATCAAAAAGTACAGTCCCAGCTTGTATAAATCGTTAGGTGTCTATCTGCCATTGATCACGACCAACTGTGTTGTATTAAATGTATGTTTAGTCAACATTACCAATACTTATGATTTTTCACATATGCTGGTATATTCTGTTGGTACACCGCTTGGTTTTGCGCTTGTATTGTATATCTTTTCAACCATTCGTGAACGCTTAGAGCTAAGCAATGTACCGGCTGCCTTTAAAGGAAATGGAATTGCCCTGATTTGTGCAGCCATCATGTCTATGGCATTTTCCGGACTTGCAGGTATCGTATAATGAAATACCTTTTAGCAGCATTGTTTTTTGGAGCGCTGGTACTGGTGTATATCGTTTTGTATCTATTAAACAAAAAGACACCATTACCGGAAGGATGTGAAGATCTGAAAGCCGATTGTGAAGGCTGTCATGATTTTTCCTGCTCACACAATCCTGCTCATCATATAAAGAAAGCAGAAGGAGAATAGGATATGTTGGATACGATTTTGATTGCAGTCGTCATGATGCTTGTATTGGGAGGCCTTTTAGGACTAGGGTTAGGCTTTGCTGACCGGTTTCTCAAAGTGGAAGTGGATGAACGTGTAGAAAAAGTGACAGGAATGCTTCCTGGTTATAACTGTGGAGGATGTGGTTATCCGGGTTGTTCCGGTATGGCTGAAGCCATGGTCACAAAAGAGGTTAACACGTTCTTGTGTAAGCCTTGTAAACCGGATAAAAAACAGGAAATCATCGATTACTTAAAAAATACACCGGGTCCGGATGGATCAACGGTAGAAATCAAAGGATAAAAAAATCTGGTCAAATTGATCAGATTTTTTTGTATTCCTGTATCCATTGTTCCACCGGTGCCTCCTGGGGATCAATATAAATGGTTTTATAGGTTTTCATGGTCACAAAACCGGTTTTGGCTCCGGGAACTTTTTTTAAATTCGAAATTGTGGTGTAATTGACCGGTACACTGCTGGAATCTTTACTTTTGGAATAATAGGCGGCCAGGTTGGCACACATACGAATTTGTTCTTCATCTACATGTTCACTTTTCAATAAAACATGAGATCCATGATAATCTTTAACATGAAACCATAAGTCGTTTTTACGTGCAATTTGATGTGTAATGTAATGATTCTGCAGATTATTTTTACCGACAAAGATTGTAAAATCGTCTTTTTGAAGACATAGTAAATTCGGCTTGTTTTTGCGTTTGGTATTCTTTTGATTCTTTTTTACAAACAAGATGCGATTTTTGACAAGTTCCTCGCGAATTTCCAGCGCATCAGGAATAGAACAATGAGCTAACTGTTCTTCTAACTGTGTAAAATAAGCAATATCTTCCTTACATGCATCGATCTGTTCTTTTAATATGGCTAGTGATCGTTTTAATTTGTGATATTTCTGATAATACTTATTGGCGTTTTGTTTGAGATCATAGCGCATATCAATAGGGATCTGTACCCATTCATCTCGTTCAAAAGAAGGAACTTCAATGATCGGCTCTTTTGGTACTTCATCCATATAGGCAAATAAAAGATCACCGTATTCCTGATATTTTTGATAGTCCTGTGAAAGTTCTAACGTGCTTTGCAGCTTGGGAAGCTTTTTGATGGTTTTATTCTTTTCTTTTTCCACACATCGAAAGACATCCCCACATTGTTCCTTGATACGAGCTTTTTGTTCTTCTTCCTGGTAAAGATGATGAAAGCCTTCCATAAATGGAAAGATTTTTGGCTTTTGTTCTATGTGCTGCATCTCTAAGGCATGAAAATCCTTTTCATATACATAAAGAGATGAGGAATTTAGTAACTCCTGCAAGATCGTTTCATACGTTTGTCCTTTGTTTAATCGATAGAGGAATTCCTTTGACAACAAGGGAGAAAAACCATAGATTTGTTTGACAAGGCTGG
Source organism: Faecalicoccus sp. (assembly GCF_036552745.1). Classification (NCBI taxonomy): domain Bacteria; kingdom Bacillati; phylum Bacillota; class Erysipelotrichia; order Erysipelotrichales; family Erysipelotrichaceae; genus Faecalicoccus; species Faecalicoccus sp. Next base: position 809 of record NZ_JAXKBY010000191.1, on the reverse strand, counting down.
TATCTGTATCAATATGTGTTACATGCAGCGGATCTTGTTTATGACCGGGATCCGGTAATGTATAGCGAGCACCTGGATGGATCAAGCGCTTGGAGTTTTCGTAAACCGGTATGCGCTTTAAGGCATCAATGATGATTCCTTGTTGATCAACAAAAACCAGGTTGGAGTATTTGCCCATCAATTCAATGTATAATTTATATTTTTTGATATCGCCCAATTCATCGCGGGCTACGATCGACATTTCTAAAATGCGATCAAAACCAATCTGTTTAATATCTTCAATGATTGCCTGATTGCAGTTTTTGCGGAGCACCATCACAAAGTTGCTGGGAGCCATCTGTGAAGGATAGGTATAATCGTTTAAGTAAATACGATTGGTATTGGAATGTACATTGATGACAAGCTTTTCGGTCTTGGTATGTGTACGAAGGACAAATAAAAGCTCTTCATCGCTTATATTTTGGATTTTATTTAACTTACAGGGACAAAGTGCCTGTAAGTGTTTGTTGATTACATGCAACAATAAACCATCTAATGCCATAGTTGCCTCCTTTTAGCTGTACCATTATAACATATTCTTAAGTTTCTTTTGACACTGTGTGCATTCGGTGTAAAATGTTAGTAATAAAAAAAGGAGAAACGGGTTTTCGACAGTTATCCCCTCATACTAGAACTACAAAACATTCATATCGGGGGTCTAACAGTTGAGTAGTTTTTGAACTACTTTGGACTATTAGTCCCTTTTTATATGTGTATGAACCCCTAAATAATAAAAATCCCCAGTTCATCTCTTGATGTGCTGGTTTTTT
>NZ_JAXKBY010000190.1:0-3638 GCF_036552745.1 Faecalicoccus sp. | reverse complement strand
GTTTTGATCCCCTCTACGATCCCAAAAAGAACATCTACAGCATTGATGGCGGTAATATCGTCAAACAAGGCGGTCAGTTAAACGCACTGATTTTTGAGCAAAATCATGTCGATGTCAAACGGTACGATGACTTACCTACAGCCATTTGCATACAAAGTGTAGATTATCAAAATCAAATTCCTTTGTTTGTGACTTGGAATCGTGGTGAAATTGAAATCTTAAAGAAGGAACGTTACCAGTCTTATATTTATTGTTTCCATTTAAAACGTGCTTTTTGGGTCGATAATGAATTTATTGAACAGCGTCATGGCAAATGGTATGCCTCGGACTATACCAATTATCAAATACCTTTAAAAGAAGGAGATATAGTAAAAATAGTACGTGAATATCGTGACAAAGCACAAATTAAAAAAGATGGAGTACTGGGATGGACATATTTAAAAAATCTAAGAAAGTTAGAAAATTAATTTACTCTTTTCTTTTTGATCAACATCCTATACAATATCTCTGTATTAGGCAAATGCCTTGATCCACGCTTGTTAGGGAAAATTTATTTTTCTGACAGGCGTGTTTTTTTAGGAGGATTTTATGATGAAGATTGTGCGATCCGTAATTCCGGTCATCTTCGGAAATTTCTTATATGCCCTGGTTGTAAAACTGTTTATCTTACCCACCAGTTTAATGAGTTCCGGTACGACCGGTATTGCCCTGTTTCTAAATCATTATTTCTCATTACCGGTCTCTTTATTTGTACTGGTATTTAATCTTGTGATGTTGTTGGTAGGATTTTTGATCTTAGGAAAAAAGTTTGTGATGACAACAATTGTATCAACATTAGTATATCCAATGGCATTGGAATTTTTCAATCAGCTCCTGGGTGATTTAGTCATTACAAATAACGAATTATTAAATACGATTTTTGCCGGTTTAGGTATTGGACTTTCTTTAGGTATCGTGATTCGTAGTGGTGCCAGTACCGGTGGCATGGATATTCCGCCTTTAGTTCTTCATCATTTCTTTAAGATTCCGGTATCCATGAGTTTATATGTCTTTGATTTTATCATTTTGTCTTCACAGACATTGTACAATCCGTTAGAAAGATTATTGTATGGTATCATACTGATCTTGTTGACATCGATCGTCTTAGATAAAGTTCTTTTAATGGGTACGACGAAGACCGAAGTGAAGATCATCAGTCCGCATCATGAACAAATCGCATCTTCCATTTTAAAAGATGTCGATCGCGGTATCACATTGTTGCAGGGAAAAGGCGGTTATTCACACCAAGATCAATCTGTGATTCTAAGTGTTGTTTCCAACCGTGAGCTTCCAAAGATCGAAAGACTGGTTCATCAGATCGATCCGGATGCGTTTATGATCGTTAGTCGTGTCAGTGAAGTTCTAGGACGCGGCTTTTCCTCTAAGAAGCAATATCAATAAAAACAGGCGACAGCTGGATACTATCGCCTGTTTACAACTATTCTTCTTTTAATTCTTTCGCCTGTTTTAATAAGGTAATCAGGGCATCTACCTGCTCTTGTGTAGTACTCCAGCTGGTCACAAAACGAATGACCTTACCTTCTTTCCGATTCTCCCAAAGCTCAAAATCCACTTTGTCTTTTAGAAACTCATATTCTTTTTCATCGACAACCGGGAAGATCTGATTGGTGTCGCTCTTCATTAAAAATGGATATTTCAGATCAAACAAAGCATCCTGAATCTGTGCTGCCATTTCATTGGCATGTTTGGCAACGGTATAAAACGCATCGTTTTCAAACAAACCCGCAAACTGGATTCCTAATAACCAACCTTTCGCCATCATGGCTCCGTTTTGTTTCATACAAAAGCGAAAATAAGGCTTTAAGCTGTCGTTGATGATCACAACGGCTTCTCCCATTAGAGCGCCATTTTTTGTGCCGCCGATATAGAATACATCACACCAGGCAGCCAGATCATTTAATGAATAATCGACACCGGACATCAAAGCAGCGCCCAGTCTTGCCCCATCCATATATAGATATAAACCGAGTTCCTGACACTTTTCATGTAAGGCTATAAGCTCTTCTCTTGTATAGACGGTACCAAATTCTGTGGCATTGGAAATATAGACCATCTTTGGATACACCAGATGTTCATAGGTCAACATGTGCTCATCAAATGATTTTTGAATCAATGCCGGTGTCAGTTTTCCATTCACATTTTGTACGGTGATAACCTTGTGACCGGTGGCTTCGATAGCTCCTGTTTCATGCGTTGAGATATGGCCGGTATCGCAAGAAATTACTGCTTCAAAGGGACGAAGCATGGCTTTGATCACAGTTTGATTGGTCAATGTACCACCGGAGATAAAATGAACATCAACTGTATGATCGACCATCTTGGATTGAATCAATTGTTTGGCATGCATGCAGATTTCATCCTCTCCATAGCCTACATGACTTTGGGTGTTGGTCTTATTCATGTGTTCTAAGATTTCCGGAATGCAGCCTTGTCCATAGTCATTTCGAAAAAATAACATAAGCCCTCCTTTCAAAAAGAGAGTACTTATGAAAGTACTCCGCTTATTTTAACAATCCCATTTTTTCATCCGTGAATAAACGGGCATCCATCAATTTTAAATCTTCGGCAATAGCCGGTTTAAATTCCATCTGTGCCAGAACATCTTTTTCCAAATCAATACCTGGTGCAATTTCTGTTAAGGTCAATACACCATCTAACAGTTCAAAAACAGCACGTTCAGTAATATACATGACTTTCTGTCCTGTCTGCGCAGCATATTCAGCGGCAAATGTAATCTGTTCTACTTCATTTTTGAACTTTTTGATCTGCCCTTCCTGTACGATTTCCAGCTTGCCATTACCAATGGTTTCCTTTAAGCCCTTTGCGGTAAAGGTACCACAGTAAACCACGACAGGTGCGGTCTGTGTAATGTTGATGAAGCCACCGCAACCGGCAATCTTCGGTCCAAAACGAGAAACGTTGATGTTTCCGTGACGATCACATTCAGCCAATCCTAAGAAAGCTTGATCCAATCCACCACCATCATAGAAGTCAAACTGATATGGCTGATCGATCATCGCATCCGGGTTTGTACAAGCACCAAAAGCTGTACCACTCATCGGTACTCCACCGATTCCTCCGGTTTCTACCGTTAATTTTAGACCTGGTAATCCTTCTTCATTGGCTACATTGGCAATGCCTTCCGGCATACCGATACCTAAGTTGATGATCGCCTTTGGATCTAATTCCATAGCGGCTCTTCGACAAACAACCTTACGTGCATTTAACGGCATAGGTTCAATTGAATCGACCGGTACACGAACTTCACCGGAATAAGATGGATTGTATTCCTGTGAGAATGTCTGCCAATGGTTTTCCGGTTTTCCGATAACCAGCGCATCGACATAGATACCCGGAATTTTTACTTCACGAGCCGACAAGGTGCCATTTTGTACGATATCTTTGACCTGCACAATGACAGTACCTCCAGAGTTTTTAACTGCCTGTGCGATTGATAAGGAATCCAGCGTACCAGCTTCCTGTGTCATGACTACGTTACCATCTTCATCGGCATAGGTACCACGAAGCAATGCGACATTGACCGGGAAGGATTTATAACGTAACCATTCTTCCCCATC
>NZ_JAXKBY010000189.1:0-2734 GCF_036552745.1 Faecalicoccus sp. | reverse complement strand
TATTTTGCCCGTATTAAAGAGATGACAGGGTTTGATCTTTCGTTGAACGAGCCTAAAAATACATCCCGGCCGGAAGTTAAATATCGAAAAGTACCAATGTTGTTGGAGCGTCCCAAGGATGGGCGTAAACAGGCTGAACAAAGCTGTCTGAACATGATCTTACTCAGTAAAGAAGCCGCTTTGCGCTTTAAGGAAGAGGTAGGGTTCTTTAAAGATGAGCTTTGTAATCAGCTGTCTTATTATTGTTATGACATATATCGATATCAGAATCGAATTGATTTTGATGAACTGATATCAAAAATAGATGAAGAAGATGTGCGGAATTTTCTGCTTGCCCTCTTGTCAGATCCATTTCGTTTGACAAAATATGATGAAAAGTTTTTTCTGGATAGTGTGAACAAGATTCGGGAATGTACTTATCAAGAGCAGATTGATTTAATTAATCAAAAGATCATACGAAGTGTGGATAATCAGGAGAAGCTTGAACTGGCAAGGCAGAAAAGAGAATGGATCATCAAGAAAAATGGTCTGCGAAAGGAAGGGTAACTATGGTGGAAACATTAAAGACAAACGTAAAGAAAAAATTTAAAAGTCTTGAAGAGGCAAAAGATTTTTTGATTGAAACCCGCGATAACGATACGGATATTTCACAGAACCAGTTTATGGATGCGATTGCGGATCTGGGACTGGATGATGATGCGATGGATGATTTGTTTTCCTGGTGTGACGACAATGATATTACATTTATGGATGAGACAATGGACGATGAAGAGTTTGAACTGGATGATGAAACCGATGATCTGGATTCGGATATTGATGATGCCAGAGATGATGAAAGTTCGATCGAGGATGAAATTTCTCATTTGGAACAATCGTTTGCCAATGCATCTCATGCCAAGATCAACGATCCGGTTAAAATGTATCTAAAAGAGATCGGTCAGATTCCTTTGTTGGATCCAAAGGATGAGCCAATTATTGCCAAGCGAATCCAGGAAGGCGACGAAGAAGCCAAACAACAACTGATTTCCAGTAACTTGCGTCTGGTTGTTTCCATTGCGAAAAAATATGTTGGACGTGGTATGTTGTTTCTGGATTTGATCCAGGAAGGAAACTGCGGTTTGATCAAGGCTGTTGAAAAGTTTGACTATACCAAAGGATTTAAGTTTTCAACCTATGCGACATGGTGGATTCGACAGTCCATCACCCGTGCGATTGCCGATCAGGCCAGAACGATCCGTATTCCGGTACACATGGTTGAAACAATCAATAAATTAACGCGTATCCAGCGACAGCTGGTACAAGATTTAGGACGTGATCCTTTACCGGAAGAAATTGCCGAAAAGATGGAAAATATTACGGCTGAAAAGGTTCGCGAGATTCAAAAGATTGCCTTAGATCCGGTTAGTTTGGAAACACCGATCGGAGAAGAAGATGATTCGCATTTAGGTGACTTTATCGAAGATAAGGAAACTTTGTCACCTGATGATTATACAAACAATCAATTGTTGAAGGATGAGATCAACAATGTACTGCAGGGATTGACTGAACGTGAAGAAAAAGTTCTTCGTCTTCGTTTTGGCTTGCAGGATGGAAGAACACGCACCTTGGAAGAAGTCGGTAAAGAATTTAATGTCACTAGAGAGCGGATTCGTCAGATTGAGGCAAAAGCACTGCGGAAGTTAAAACATCCGAATCGTTCTAAACGTTTAAAGGATTTTGTGAAATCTTAATGGCTGTATCCAAACGTTTACAGGCGATCGTTTCCTTGATTGAAGGACATTGCTTAGCGGATATTGGCTGTGATCATGGTTATGTGATCATGGAAGCACTTCGACAAAAGCGCATCCAAAAAGCTTATGCCTGTGATGTGGCACCGGGGCCTTTGGACAATGCCAAAAGGAATATTCATCTACATCATTTGGAAGAACAGGTCACCTGTCTTTTAATGGATGGGATGAAAGAACTTCCTTCGGATGTAGACTCCATCGTCATTGCGGGGATGGGTGCTTCTTTGATGATCGATATTTTAGAACAAGGGAAATCGCATATAAAAAAGGGTATGCACTTTTATTTTTGTCCGCATAAGGATGCTTCCTTGTTGCGGGAATATGTATCTAAACAAGGTTTTAAGGTCGAACAAGAGTGTGTAGTGGAAGAAGATGGTCATTTTTATCCGATCATGAAGCTTGTCTATACCAATACACCGTATTCTTTAACGCAGAGCGAAATTCTTTATGGGGTTTCCTGCAGAAAAGATGCGACGTATTCTTTGTTTCTTCAAAAAGAGCAGGAAAAGTGGAAACAGATCGTAGCGCATATGCCTAAGCATAAACGTACCGAAGTCAATCAACGATTACAAATCCTAGAAAATAACATCAAGCAGAATTGATGTGAAGTTATTAACTTTCTTTTTGATGTGTCAGATATAAATCTCCTGTATTTGATTATCAGTAGGGAACAATTTTCCTAATCTACGTCTTGGTATGGGCGTAGTTTTTTTACATATTCTAAATTAGAGAGGTGTTAAAAGCACGATAATTTTAGTTTTTTATGCATTCTGTCTTTACAATATGAGTAAAGATTGAATGTTTTTGGCGTTCCAAGAATAGATGGGGTTTAGTGGATTTGCTCTTTGCGATTGTAAGGGGTAACCAATACCCCAAAATGATTTAAAGCAGGTGGGGAGCCTGGTCAGCGTTTAGCTGTCCGGCTCCTTTTTTGCGATGATTCGTAC
>NZ_JAXKBY010000188.1:0-3137 GCF_036552745.1 Faecalicoccus sp. | reverse complement strand
GAAAACACACGATGTGATTGTAACAATTGAAGAGCACAATGTGATCGGCGGCCTGGGCGGAGCGGTAGCGGAAACCCTGGCACCGTATGGACTGGCATGTCGTCAGTACATGATGGGCATGCAGGACAGTTTTGGACGAAGTGGCAAACCAAAAGACTTATTAGCCCATTATCATTTGGATGCTTCAAGCATTGCCCAAAAGATCAAAGAAATTATGAAGTAAAAATTATATCGCAAACAAGCAGTGATGATCATCGAATCGTTGCTGCTTTTTTATGTAGAAATGAATGGTGTATAATAGAAGCCGATGAAAAGGAAAAGAAAAGCCAAAAAGTTACGTATATTGATTTTGATGATGGTCTTGCTTGGTGTACTGACTTTTGTCGTTCATTCACTTTTTTCACAAGCGGAAACAATGCTCTCATCCTACTATGATTTAGATCGTTTTGAAAATGCGAGCACAGGCTTTAAGTTTTATAACGATCCGGATTATGAAAGTAAGATTGGAATTGATGTCAGTGAGCACAATGGTACGATTGACTGGACTGCAGTTACAGGTACCGGCATTGATTTTGCGTTTATACGAGCAGGTTATAGAGGCGGTATTGAAGGAAAGATTCATGAGGATGCCACATTCGCATACAATATGGAACAGGCACAAGATAAAGGCTTAAAACTAGGTGTTTATTGGTATTCCAGCGCCATCAACACTACTGAGCTTCAGGAGGAAATCGATTTTGTGCTGTCTTTAGTTTCTTCCTACTCTATTGATTTGCCTATCGTTTTTGATATGGAATTTTTCGATGAGCAGGAAGGGCGAATCAATACACTAAGTGTCGAAGAAAAAACAGATTTGGCCTTGATGTTTTGTGATGCGATGGAAGAACATGGGTATGAATCCATGATTTATGGGAACTTAGACTGGTTCTATAATCAACTTGATTTCAGTCGGATTCAGGATAGAAATCTTTGGTACGCGGCTTATCAAGATAAACCGGCCATGCAGGATCGATTCATGATTTGGCAATATTCTCATACAGGAACACTTCCCGGAATATCGACCAATGTGGATATGAACATCATGCCGGTGAAAAATAAATAGGGGGATTTTCATGAAAAAGGGCAATAGAAATGCATTGTTGAGTTTGTGTGTTGTAGTATGTATTAGTATCGTGTGTTTTGTCGTATATATGTCACTAAAAGAAGATGAAAATGTTGATGAAATATCCTTAGATACACTTCCGGAATATAGTCAAAATGCTTATGTCACGATCAATGATAATGAACCGGATTTTGAAGAATATGAGATTACAGAAGCACAGACATCCTTTGAAACCTATAATCAACTCGATGAGCTAGGGCGGTGTACGATGGCGAAAGCCAGTGTCGGCAAAGAGACGATGCCAAAGACAGATCGAGAAAGCATCAGCTCTGTCAAACCAAGTGGATGGCAGAATGAACGTTATGATTTCGTGCCGGGTGGCTGGGTGTATAACCGGTGTCATTTGATCGGATATCAATTAACCGGTGAAAATGCCAATGCGAGAAACCTGATTACGGGTACCCGCTATATGAATACGGAAGGAATGCTTCCTTTTGAGAACGAGATTGCCGAGTATGTGAAAGCTACCGGTGAAAATGTTCTTTATGAAGTGACACCGATTTATGAAGGTGAAAATCTGGTTGCCAGCGGTGTACATATGCAGGCTTGTTCGGTAGATGATGATTGTGAAAGCCTGGCGTTTAATGTGTATGCCTACAATGTACAACCCGGTGTAGAGATTGATTATGCGACTGGAGAAAACGAGAAAGAATAAAACGAACAAGGAGGAAACGATATGTCTTGTACAACAATTTTAGTTGGTAAAAAAGCTAGTTTTGATGGTTCAACGATCATCGCTCGTAACGATGATTCCGGAGCCGGACAATTTACGGAAAAGAAACTGGTGGTCGTAGAGCCTGATCAGCAGCCAAAGAATTATAAAAGTGTGATCTCACATGTAGAAATCGAATTGCCGGATCAGCCTATGCGATATACGGCAGCACCCAATGCGGTAGAAGGAGAAGGAATTTGGGCTGCTTTTGGTGTCAATGAAGCCGGTGTTGGTATGACAGCTACAGAAACGATCACTTCCAATGCCCGTGTTTTAGGAGCCGATCCTTTAGTTGTCTATGATGAAAAGACACAGACACCCGGCGGTATTGGAGAAGAAGATTTAGTTACGATTGTTTTACCGTATATCCATACTGCCAGAGAAGGTGTGCTTCGTCTGGGGAAGTTATTAGAAGAATATGGCACCTATGAAATGAATGGTATTGCCTTTTCAGACAGAGATGAAATCTGGTGGTTGGAGACAATTGGTGGACATCATTGGATGGCTAAACGAGTTCCGGATGATGTCTATGTCGCAATGCCAAATCAGTTAGGGATTGATTCCTTTGATTTAGAAGATGCCTATACAGATAAGAAAGCTCATTTATGTTCAAGTGATTTAAAAGAATTTATCGAACAAAATCATTTAGATTTATCTTTGAAACCTGTATTTGATCCAAGAGCAGCCTTTGGTTCCCATGATGATGCCGATCATGTATATAACACACCTAGAGCCTGGTATATTGAAAAAACATTAAATCCGCACACGAAAAAATGGGAAGGCCGGCAGGCGGACTATACACCGGAATCTGATGATATCCCGTGGTGCATGGTGCCGGAGAAAAAGATCACGATCGAAGATGTGAAGTATTTATTGTCTTCGACATTTCAGGGAACGGATTATGATCCATATAAAAGCTATGGCGATCGATCAAAATCTGGCATGTATCGTTCCATCGGTGTCAATCGTACCAGTGTACTTGGATTGATCCATCAACGTCCGGACAAAGAAGTCTTGGAATGGATTGCCTTTGCGGCCAACAACATGAATGTGATGATACCTTTCTGTTATGAAATGACGATTGTCAAGTGGAAATATTCACTTCTTTGATTATCGTCACTTTTTTTTGAAATCAAGGATATTAGACAGGAAACTTCTTGTCAGAATTATCGGTGATTGGCCACTCTGTTATTCGTGGATTGGTTACCTCAGGTCAATGGTTTCACCGCAAGTCTCGTTGTCTATAATCGTGAATCAATTCTT
>NZ_JAXKBY010000187.1:0-2461 GCF_036552745.1 Faecalicoccus sp. | reverse complement strand
GTTCTACTGGTTTTAGATGGTTCAAGAATGTTTCGTTGATCATAGGGAATCTCCTTTATATATCAAAGAATATCCCTGAATCTGACGCTATTCATGTTGAATCATCAACTTTTTAGTTGAATTTAGCGATTTTTTTCGATTTTTTTAATTTTTTATCTACGAACTGGTTTAAACCCGAAACGACTGCGAAAATTATCGGTATATTGATAAGCACATAAAGCTTTTGTATCCATGTCAACTCCCCTAATTCAATACAAAACCAGGCCTGCAAAGATGGTACAATGCAACAAACGATAAAGGCCGAGCACATTAGAATCACTAAAAGCATTCTTAATTTTGTCATCGGCTTACATACGGAAATTAACACACATAGCGCATTACATCCGGCAAGTAAAGTACACATCGTAGAGAATTGTGTATAAGTTAAATTTTGATGCCCTAAAACATCAAAACAATAGACACCAATAACAGCCAGCAAAATACAGAATGCACCCGGTAAAGCCTTGGAGAAAACAGTTCTTAAAAAGTGCCCCTGTACGCGTGTTGTATTCGGTTCCAGTGTCAGTACAAAGCTTGGAAGTCCTGTTGCCAATGAAGATATCAGCGTCAATTGAATCGGTAAAAACGGATAGCTTTCCAATAAAAATAATGTCAACAACGAACATCCTAAGGAAAGCAATGTCTTAACTAAAAACAAAGAAGCCGTTCTTTGAATATTATTGATAACGCAACGTCCCTGATTCAAAATGGAAGGCAAGGCCGCAAACTGATCCTCCAACAATACTAAAGATGCGATGTTTTTGGTAGCTTCGGAACCAGACCCCATCGCAATGGAGCAGTCTGCTTCTTTTAGAGCCATAACATCATTGACACCATCGCCGGTCATTGCTACCGTGTGCCCTTGTTTCTTTAATGCCAGAATCATATCTCGTTTCTGTTCCGGTGTAACACGACCAAATATAGAATGTTCTCTTAATGCCAAATCAATATCCTGTACAGTATTCATATCAACCGCCAAGCTTTGCACCCCTGCTTTTTGTGCAATCGCCTGCACGGTATTGGCATCATCTCCGGAAATGATCTTAATATCGACCCCCTGCTTGTAAAAATAAGAAAGGATCGTTTGGATATCTTTTCGCAAAACATCCTGGATCAAAATCAAACCGATTGGTTCATGATCTCCCAATAAAGAATGTTGTACACTTTCTTTAGCCTTGCATAACGTTAAAACACGAATGCCTCGTTTGGCGTATTGTTCAATTTTTTCCACAATCGATGCATCCGGCTGTTTCACGATAAAAGGATAAGCACCTATGATATAGCCTTCTTCTTCAAACAATACAGCACTTGCCTTACGAGAACTGGAAAAAGGTATGATCTGTTTAACCGGAACCACTTCAACCGGGCAATACTCACGAATAGCTAACGCTGTAGCATTCTCATCCTGTAGAGCACCAAACATTCTGGAAAGGATCGTACGAATTTCATTTTGCGAATAGTCTGATAACGATTCGATTCCGGTCACTTTCATACTGCCTTCTGTTATCGTTCCGGTTTTATCAAGACATAGTGTGTCCACTCTTGCCAATGTTTCAATACAGTAAAGCTCCTGTACCAGCACTTTCTGATTCGCCAGGCGCAAAGCACCAATCGCAAGCGCAATACTTGTCAATATGACAAGCCCTTCCGGAATCATGCCTACAACAGCTGCAACCGTGCTTAAGATCGATGCGTTCAAACTATATTGCGAAATAAAAAAAGACTTCAAAAACAACAAAATACCTGCCGGAAACAATATGATCGTACAAAAACGAATGATCGAATTGATTGAATCACGAAGCTGTGAAGGGTATTTCTTCTCTCTTTTCGCATGTTTCAAAATAGAGTGGACATATGTATCCTCCCCGACATGTACAGCCTGCATCTTGGCATGGCCTGCCTCCACATAGCTTCCTGAATATAAGGTATCTCCTTGATTCTTATGGATCGCATCACTTTCTCCTGTCAATAGTGATTCATTGCATTCTACTTCACCAGAAACAAGGAATCCATCTACACAAATCTGATCACCTGCCTGCAGTAAGATCAAATCATTTTCCACAATTTCATCCACTGGGATTTTATCGATCTTTCCATCTCGTAAAACATGTGCTTTTTGTTGATTCAACAATGCCAACGCATCCAGCTTTTTCTTTGATCGCACCTCTTGAACGATTCCAATCAGAGCATTTCCAATCACAACGCCCATAAAAAGCATATTGCGATAAGAACCTGTCAAAATAACTAAAAAGGCTAAGAAAACATTGATCGCATTAAACAAAGAAAAAATATTTGCCTGTAAAATCTTTTTGTATGATTTTGAGCTTTGATCTTCTATTTTATTCGATTTCGCATTTAAGACTTGACTGGCACTCAGTCCTTTATCCATATCGGTTACTTTAATATCTTTTATGTCCATATT
>NZ_JAXKBY010000186.1:0-11292 GCF_036552745.1 Faecalicoccus sp. | reverse complement strand
CAATAAATACCATATTCCTGAGAGAGCTCTGCTGCACTTTTCTCTCCATCTAGATATTGTTTGCAGATACATACCTTCATATCAGCAGATAATTTTGGCTTTCTTCCCATAGAAAAATCCCACCTCCATAGATACACGTTTGTTTATTTATTTCGTGTGTCCACTTTAGTGGGATCATATCATTTTCACATGTCTTCTCAGATTCAAGTTCATTTTTTAGAACTGTATCAAATTCTCGAGAATAAAGAATCCCATTCCGAATAAAACCGCTACAATCAGTAAGATCGCAATAATGCGAAATACCATTTTCTTATTTTCATTATAGCGAATCAATACCACAAGTCCCAAACCTGCATTTGTGATCAGTCCGGCTAATAAAGAACCAAACTGCAGTTGTCCGGTCATATAAAGCTGTGATAATACAACTGTAGCTGCACAATTTGGAATAAAACCAAAGATAGCTGCCAATATCGGCTGAAGGAATGATTTGGACAAAAGAATCGTACTTAAATTTTCTTCACCGATCCATTCAATCAATAAGGTCAATACAAAGCTTGTCGCAAAGATAAATACAAAAATTTTAAATGATCGAATAAGTGCACTGATATAGATCGGATATTCCGGATAACAACAAGGACAGGCGGAACCATCCTGTTCTTCTTCAAAGTCTTCCTGTTCAGGCTCCTCTTCCATATCTTCAAAATAGACAACTTTTTGATGGCGATAAAGTACATGATCTACAAAGTAGCCGATCACAACCGCAATCACAAATTTGAGCACTAATAAAAGACCTAAAGTCGAATATAAAGAAGGATTGCTTAAAAGGATAGGTATGGCTTCATCACTTGTCGCAATCATCACGGCTAACAATGAACCTAATGTGATATTTCTTTGTACAAACAACATGGCTGCCAGAATACTGAAACCACATTGTGGCAACAAGCCTACAATAGCGCCGACTAAAGGCCCATATTTTTGTAAACCAAAAAATATCTTTTCGTCCCTGTTATTGTTTCGTCTTTCAAATACTTCCAGGATCATGTAAGTAATCAAAAGAAAAGGAAACATCATCCATGTATCTTCCAGTGTATGTTCAAGGGTATGTACAAAAAAATCCATAGTTTCACCTCACAGAGATTAAATTATACAAATACCTTTTAAAAAAATCCAGTGAAATGAAAATAGAACTGTTAATCAACAGTTCCCTTTTTATCCGTAATATGAATGTGTTTTTGCGCAAGACGACTTTTTGAGAAATCTCGTATCCCAGCATACAACAAGGCAAATACAGGCACACCTAAGAACATTCCGACCACGCCGCCGATACCGCCGCCAATCGTAACTGAAAATAAAATCCAGAATCCGGAAATTCCTAACTGATCACCTAATACGATCGGTTTGATCACGTTGCCATCAATCTGCTGCAGGATCAAAATAAAAATCGCAAAGATCAACGCATAGATCGGATCAATCAAAAGTAACAGTACAATTACCGGGATAGCGCCAATAAACGGCCCAAAAACCGGAATCACATTGGTCACGCCCACCACAAATCCAATCATTGGAGCATAAGGAATTTGTAGAAGTGAAACCCCAATATAACAGCTGACACCGATAATTGAAGAATCAATAATGCTTCCGACAATGTATTTTTCAAAGACGAGCTTGGCATCTTCTGTCCATGCGGTGATAAAGTTGGCCATAGATTTATCAAACAAGGCATAATTCAACTTTTTCAAGCCTCGTACCAGACTTTCTTTATCCAATAAGATGTAAAAAGCACTCACTAAAGCCAGGATAAAATTGATAATCAAACGAATCACATTGTATGAATAATTGGCAATTTCCGGAAGATATCGAGTCAGTGTCGAAGTCACAGTATTGAAGAGATCCGTTTCGTTTAACGCTCTTTCAATATCCTGTCCCGAAATATTCAATTGTTTCCCTAAACTTGTCGCATAATCCATTAAATTGCCCCAATACGATTTAAAGTTATCCGCAAACTGCATGGAAGAATCAATCAAACTTGGAATAATGGTTCCAAAAAATAAGACAATCAAACATAGAAACAAGATAAAAGATAATATGATTGACAGTAATCGTTTATTATTTTGTTTCAAATTTGTATTTCCAAACAGCTTTCTTTCAAACCATTTTGAAGGTTTATGCAGTAAAAAGGCTAGAAAAATTCCTAATAAAAATGGGGATCCGATTGATAAGATGAATTGAATAAAGTCAACGACTCGATCAAAAAACAGAAAAAACATGGCAATCAATACCGCAATGGATAAAGAGCCTCCATATACAAACATTCTTTTTTTCATTTCTTCTGTTATACGAAAATTCAATTTGATCACCCGCTTACATTTCAAAATTTTATCATATAGATTTAATTTCGGAAAGGCCTTATAATAAGACCATGGAACTTTTATTTGAAGGAAAAATCTCGGTGAAGGCTATACTGGAAAATCAAAAGCGCGATATTTTTCAAGTCATTATGGAACAAGGAAAACGCAATAAAGATTTTGGTTATGTCTATTATCTGGCCAAACAAAGAAACATTACTGTTTCCTATCAAACAAAAGAAGAGATACAAACCATGGCCAGCTCTTCTACCCATGGTGGTCTGCTTGTAAAAGCCGGTGTACAGCATCATCCAGGTTTGCCGGATCATTCACTATCTGGGTTTTTATGTCATATCGATGGGATTGAAGATCCTTATAATCTGGGCAGTATTTGTCGATCTTTATATGCAGCTGGATGCAATGGTTTGATTTTGATGGAAAGAGACTGGTCTAAGGTCGAACCGTTAATCTTAAAGGCCAGTGCCGGTGCTTTTGAGCATCTAAGCATCTACTGGATCCAAAAAGAAGAAGATTTGATCTATTATTTAAAACAACACGCAATACCTCTTGTAATGGCGCATCGAAAGGATGCCATATCTTTATATGACTATACCTTTCCTGAGAATTTTTGTTTAGCTTTAGGTGGCGCGTTACGTGGTATCAGTGCACAGCTGGCCAAACATTCCACGCAAAACATTTTTTTAGAATATGGAAGAGACTGTCGTTATGCGTTGGATACGGCAAGTACAGTTAGTGCATTTGGATTTGAAATCGTTAGACAAAGGAGGAAATAAGTTATGCGAATCAATCGTGACAAATTAGTAAAAATTGCCGTCAACGGACAGGTCGATCATCCTCGTATGAAAGGCTTTCGTGTTGGCTATGACGGAAAAGGCAGAATGCCAATTGGTACCGGTGGTATTACTTACTCTCATGCCATTGGTGATCCTTGCATGGGATTAGCCGGTGATCATGTAGAGCCCGGCATCTCACTAGCCAATCCATCCAATGGAGAAAATCATGCCTTGGAAACATTTGCCTGTGTAGGTAATGAAGCACGTATCATCAACGGGCCACAAAAAGGTAAGAAAGGCTATGTATCGGGAACTCACGGCGGTATCGATCATACGATGATCTGTTTTGACAAAAAGATCCTGGAGGAAATGGATGGCAATGAAACCATATTGGTCAAAGCTTATGGCCAAGGTTTAAAGCTTTTAAATCATGAAGACATTTATATGATGAACATCGATCCGGATTTATTAGAAGCTATGCCTATCGAAGAAACCGATAAAGGGATCACCTTCCCTGTTGTTACAGTTGTTCCGGCCTTTTTGATGGGTTCCGGTCTTGGAAGCAATACCATGATGGAAGGCGATTACGATATCATGACCCAGGATAAAGAAGCCAATGAAGCCTATGGCCTTAACGACCTTCGCTTTGGTGATTTTGTCGCCATCTTAGATCATGATAATGAATACGGTCCGCACTATTTAAAAGGAAGTATCAGTGTCGGTGTGATCGTACACAGTGATTCTTATACAAGCGGACATGGTCCAGGGGTTTGTGTGATTGCCACCAGCAAGACAGGAAGCATCCAACCGGTTGTTACAAAGGATGCCAACTTAAAAACATATATGAAAAATTTAAAGCGCAAAGGATAACTTTTGTGCTTTTTCTTTGAGCATTTCAATAGGATTTCTACCCGGGACATGTTACGATGAAGTCAGTAAAAAGGAGATCATACATATGACAACATTTAAAGGAAATGAAGTAACATTAGTTGGCGCACCTCTTGTTGAAGGAAGTGAAATGCCTGCATTTACATTTGTAGATAAGGATTTAAATACAGTTGACAGCACAACTTTAAAAGGAAAACGTGTATTCTTAAGCGTTCCAAGCATTGATACCAGTGTTTGTTCGATGGAAGTCGCAAAGTTTATGAATTCACTTAAGGATAGAGACGATGTCACAGTGGTATCCCTTTCCATGGACTTACCATTTGCTCTGGATCGCTGGTGCCAGGCCAAAAGCAATGACAAAGTCATCATGGGAAGTGACTACAAAGGACAAAACTTTGCCAAGGTCAGTGGAACCTTGATCGAAGAATTGGGCTTGTTGACAAGAGCTGTCTTTGTCGTTGATGAAAACAATAAGCTGGTTCACGTTGAATATTGTGCCGAAGTAGCCAGTGAACCAGACTACAATAAAGTATTAGAAGTGCTTTAATGTAAAAGGAAGGGCAATCCTTCCTTTTTATTTGCACAAAAAAGAAGAGCTTTTTTTTGCTCTTCTCTAATCTTTTGAACTTCCCATTCCCAACAATTGAAGAATGTATAAGAAGATGTTAATGAAATCCAAATATAACTCTAATGCAAAATAAATGGATAACTTTTCTCTGGAAACGATTGATCCATCATTGAACGTCATGATCTTATTCATACGCTGTATATCCCATACCGTAATCCCGGTAAAAAGAAGCAGACCTACAAGGCACATAAAACGAGTATCCATTCCAATATGAAATATGGATAAAAGTACTTGTGAAATGATCATGGCAATCAAACCGGTAAAACAAATCGATCCAATGCGCGACATATCTTTCTTTGTTGTTAGGCCAATAAACACTAAACAGAGAAAATAGAGGGCCGCTACCAAAAACGCAACAAAGATAACACCTTCTGAATACGCATAGAAAATGGATGTCATGCTGAAACCGAGGGTTAAAGAATACAACAGAAATAAAATTTTCATAGTGGCAGCAGACGTATTTCTTGCCAATTGTGAAGAAAATACAACAACTAGAACGATCTGCGCAAGCAACAATCCAAAAGCTAAGAATGGACTACGTTCGATGATGGCTAAAAATGTACCACTTCGATACAAACCAAAAGATACTGCAGCGGTCACCATCAAACCAATAGCCATCCAAAGATAGCTGTTTAATACGGATTTTTTTACTTCATTTTGTGAATAAAACGAAGCTTCATAATCTTGATACATATGATCATCTCCTATTTTTTGATGAACTCAAGCAATTCTTTAGCGGCAATATCTAAACCTTTACGATTTGCACGGTCAAATCCTAAATGAGTATAGATTTCCCCGACAAACACGCCGTTGTCTTTCATGCACTGGAACATTTTATCAATCAGCGGTTCACAAAGCTCCTGTTTCTGCATAGGTCCAAATGGGTTGGCAAAATACGTTGTAGAAATACCAACTTCCTGCGTTGTTCCCAATGCCATACGTTTTCCCTGCTTACAAGTTTCTTTAACATCCTCGATTGGACGCTGTTTTAGACCATATTCATCCGTATAGTTATTGGCATACGCAAATAAATCGATCGTATGATTATGTACTACAACACGATATGGGCTTGCCGGTACAACCATACGAGCATTTGGATTTTCCGGTCCCATGATGACAGCGCGGTCCATATCACGATATGGTGTTCCCGGATCTAGGTCATCCAATCGAACAAAGGCACCGATTTCTGTTCCCTGTCCATAAGGTACACCATCTTCAACATGAATCGTACCCATATCATCAAATACAACTTCAATATCACGGATGATATCGTGTCCAACAGCTTTCAGTGCTTCAATGGATTCTGACTTACCAGCACCGGAATCTCCCATCAACATCAAACCTTTTCTTCTGCCATCATTTAATGTAATGTTGACAAAAGCTCCGTGGATTGGCAGCCATCCTCTTTGCATCATCGCAAGGTTATGTAATGTCAAACACATTTTCTTCAAATATCCAAAATACTCTACACGTGGATGATCACTGATGCATCCTACCCAGATATCATTCGCTTCATCGTGATAGAACTGTGTTTCATTGCGATCATCCGGATTTCCATAAATACAGATCAAATCCGGTTTCTGTTCTGATTCTTCGCGGCTGGCCAATTCGAATAAGTTGGCCATACTTAAAGCCGATGCAATATATTTTGTATTGAAATATACAAAGCACAATAGTTTTCCGACTTTACATGGGAAACAGAACCATTCTTCCGGATCACCCGCAAAATATGTGATTGGGTTTGTATCCGTTTCATTGATCACACCTTCACGCTTGCTGGATTTCGGATGCAGGATCATTGGTGTACGAAGCATAACAGTATCAATGACCGGAATGTCCATCAATGCTTCATATTTAGGATCCCATAAATTTTTATGACGATATACAGAGAAACATGCATTAGTACCGGCCTGCGCCTGACGATACACTACGTTTCTTCTATGCATGGCACGTTCTTCAAATAAACGGTATGTACGCAAGAAAAGTGAATTGACGGCAGAATCTCTTGCGACCAAAGTATTGACACCAAAGCCATCAATGTTTTCACTGGACATCACCGCAAAACGCTGCAGATCTCGCCATGATTTATAAATCTCTTCAATGGTATCCAACAGATGTTTTTCATCCAATGCATAATCATTGCGAATCTCATCCATTTTAAACACCGACAACAAACGAAGGAAATGAGTAAATTCTGCAGCAGCTTCCTGCGAATCGTATTTTCCATCCTGTGTCAGATATTTATACAAGTCCACATTTTTTTCCTTTTGACTGGAAATAAAATATTGAATATAAACCTGAAATGTTTTACTGGCTAAAAATTCCTGACGATCTTTCGGATACGCCTTGTTGTAATTTAAAATCACCTGGTTATTGCTGATACTAATCTTTTTTTCCATTCTAAGTCCTCCTAATAGGGTAATTTTAACCTAACTGTTAGGAAAAGTAAATCTCAAAAAATGGATGTAACCGTTTTCTTGAAAGATTCTTACATATTTTGAAACAATTTGCACAAAAAAAAGGATGAGTCATTACTCACCCTGATTTGTATAGATCGCATCAATCTTTGCTTTAATATCGTCTAAGGAGATTTCTGTTTTCTCACCGTTGGCTCTTGTGACAAATTCAACATTGCCATTTTGAATACCACGTCCAACTGTAATTCGATACGGAATACCAATCAGTTCCATATCTTTAAATTTAACCCCCGGACGCTCATTGCGATCATCCAAGAGCACATCATATTTTTTAGATCGACAATACTCATAAAGCTCATTGGCAATAGAAACTTGTTGTTCATCCTTTGCGCTGACCGGTACGATGGCCAGTCTAAACGGAGCAATCTCGGTAGGCCAGATGATACCAGATGCATCATTGTGTTGTTCAACAACAGCAGCCATACAACGCTCTAAGCCAATACCGTAGCTTCCCATCCATACCGGCTGTAGCTGATTATTGGCATCGGTATATAACAGATTCATGGAAGTTGAGTATTTTGTTCCCAGCTTAAAGAGGTTCCCTACTTCAATACCATGCTGGAAGGTTAATTTCTTTCCACAAACCGGACAGATATCGCCTTCCTTGACCTGACATAGATCAGCTACTTTCACATAATCAAAATCCTTGATATTGACATTTTCAATATGGTGGTCTGTCTTATTGGCACCCACGATAAAGTTTTTCTTATGAAGAATCTGGCGATCCAGATACACCGGACAATCAATACCGATTGGACCGGCAAATCCTACCTTGGCATGCGTCACCTTCTCTACATCCTCAAAGGAAGCAAGCTCCATCTCGTTGGCACCCAACAGTTTTAAAACTTTCGTTTCGTTAAGCTCACGATCGCCTGGGATACAGAACGCAACAATCTTTCCATCGACATTATAAATCAGGGTCTTAACAAAATCATTGGCTTCTTTTCCAAAGAAGGCTGCGACTTCTTCAATGGTTTTCGCATTCGGTGTCTCCATCAAATGCATTTCTTTTTCTTTTTCCTGACTTTCTTCCGTCGTATCGATGACTTCTGTAATTTCAAGATTGCTGGAAAAATCACAACCCTCACAACCTACGATAGTATCTTCGCCAATGCTGGAAATGGCCTGGTACTCTTCCGATAAAAGGCCACCCATAGCCCCTGTATCGGCTTTAACAATCTTATATTCTAAACCTAAACGATCAAAAATGCGGCAATAAGCATCATACATCTTCTGGTAGGCTTCATCCAATCCTTTTTCATCGATGTCAAATGTATATGCATCTTTCATGATAAATTCACGAACACGGATCAATCCATAACGAGGACGTGTCTCGTCTCGATACTTTGTCTGAATCTGATACAGATTGTATGGATAATCTTTATACGATTTTCCGTTCATACTTGCCGCAACCGCAAACAATTCTTCATGGGTTGGACCTAATACATAACGCTTCATATACCGGTCGTTTAATGAAAACATGTTGGATCCAAACGCATCTCTTCGACCAGACTGCACATACACATCTTCCGGAATCAAAGCCGGCATCAAGAGTTCCTGTGCCCCTTTGGCATCCATTTCTTCACGAATGATGTTTTCAATTTTCGCCAATACCTTTTTCCCCATCGGCATGATCATATAAATACCGTTGGAAGTTTTTTTGATCATTCCGGCACGTACTAACAAATTACTAGAAATACTATCTTCATCTTTTGCATTTTCACGCAATGTATAGAAGAAACTTTGACTCAATTTCATGATATCCCTCTTTTCAGCTTGTTCTATTTTCTCATAATCCGTCTTTAGACACAACACGAATCTTACGGATCATCGCATTTTTTTCGATAGGACCTTCCCATTTGGTCTTAACGATCTGCATTGGTTGCTTACACACAGCTAAAGGTATATCATTTTCATCATAGATTTCTTTGACCTCAACCAATGTGCTTGAAATATTTGGACCAAAGATTTCTAATGTTTGATTTGGTAAGAAATGATTCTTTACCTGTAAAGTTGCGATTTGTGAAGAGGCATCATAATCAAGGACAATCGCCACATATTCTTGGGTCACCGTCTCATCATGATCTTGATACAGCTGCACCTTATAACCTGGCAAGCCTTGATAAAAGCCTGGACCCGTCGGGCGGTTTTCCGCCTTGGCAATTTCTCTTTTGGCATACGCCAAATCCTCTTGGGAAGCATATCCTTTTTCATAAATACGGTCGATCAAAGTACGATAACTGCTGACAACGGTTGCCAGATAATAAGCACTTTTCATGCGACCTTCAATCTTCAAAGAAGCAACCCCCATTTTTATAAAGGCTTCGATTTGATCTACGGCCTGTAAATCCTTACTGGACATACTAAACAGATTGTTGGGATCACTTAATTCATGATCGCTGTCCATTAAATGATATTTCCACCGACAGCTTTGCGCACAGCCGCCACGATTGGCATCGCGTAAGGTCATATGATTACTCAAGACACAGCGACCGCTAAAAGAAATACACATGCCACCATGAATAAAAACTTCGATTGGTAAAATATTTTTTTTACAGATGGCTTCGATCTGATCCATTTGGCATTCTCTTCCCAATACCACACGATCCATGCCCTTTTCTTTCCAAAAGGCAACCGCATTGGAGTTTGTGGAAGAATGCTGTGTTGAAATATGTACTTCATAATGACAGCCCAATTCTTTGGCCTTCATCATGATAGCCGGTGAACAGACAATGATCGCATGAACACCGATCTGATCCAGGGCCAACAAATAGTCGTCCAGACCGTGCAGGTCTTCCTCATGCGGCAGCATATTCACCGTAACATGCACATGCGCCCCTCTTTCGTTGGCAAAATCCACCAGTTCCTTCATTTCTTCCAAAGAGAAATTACTGGCACGAGATCGTAAGGAAAATTGTTTTCCTCCAATATAAACCGCATCCGCACCATATAAAATCGCAATTTTTGCCTTTTCCAGATTTCCTGCAGGAGCCAGTAATTCAATCTTATTCATGGCTATCCTCCTTCTTTTTCATGGTCGTCTGATAATACCAGTGGTTAGATCCCGGTACATCTGTTTGATTTTGATAGGCATTTAATACATGAATCGTCCAATCATCATCCATAAAAATAGAGTCAATTCGGAAGCGATATAATCCATGCTCTTTCAAAACAGGCAGCTCCTTCTGACTTTGAATCGGTGCTTCACTAAAAATATGAGTACCATAATCATCTTCTACGATTGGCATTCGATCCTGACGTGTCGATTCTATCAAATCTAATACCTTTTTGTGCCCTTTTTCGTTTGACTTAATCGCATCCAGATAATTAGTGACCAACATTCTTCTGGAATACAAAATTGAGAAATAACCAGAAATCAAAATTTCTACTTCTTTATTTTGTTCTGTCATTTGTAAGATCTCTTCTAAAGAACATTCATGTGCTAGTGAAACGGATTGAATCCCTAACTCCAAATAAAACGCAATGTCCATATGATTGGTAATTAATGTCTCCGGTTGATAAATCAACAAAGATTCCATCCCCTGTTTCTGTGCCTCATAGAAGACACCTTCATCACTATAGTAGATACCATCCACCCCGGCTTCTTTGCATGTCTTTAAAAACTCTGTTAACAAGTTTAATTCATCTTCCATAAAAAAACGTAAGGCATTCACATACAATTTTAAATTCAGTGCATGACACTGTAAAACAACTTCTTTTAAATCTCTAAGAGAAATAGTAAGACTTTGTCGAATGGAAAAATCTTCTACACCAATGATAATCGCATCAGCACCAGCCTCTTTTAATTTTTTAATATTTTTTAAATCATGTATCGTTACAATAAACATGAGCATACTCCTTTACAGTATTCTTAGTGTATCATAAAAAGTCGTTCCCAGCTAAAAAAGCACTCCATAGAAAAAAAGGTAAAGAGCACTTTCACTCTTTACCTAGCTGTTATTGGAGATCATAACGATCATTATTCATCACTTTTACCCAGGCTTTCACAAAGTCGTTGACAAATTTTTCTTTGTTGTCATCTTGGGCATAGAATTCACAATAGGAACGTAAAATAGAATTGGAACCAAAGACTAAGTCAACACGAGAAGCCCTGTACTTTTCCTGATTGTTTTCTCTTGAAATAATCTGATATGTACCAT
>NZ_JAXKBY010000185.1:0-11306 GCF_036552745.1 Faecalicoccus sp. | reverse complement strand
GATTTTTTGATAAAAAAAAGAGAGGCGCACATTTTGTGTGCTCCTCAAAGTGTCCATTTTCTTAACTTAATGACATTGAATCTCCGCTTCGATTTTTTACTCTAAGCAGATTGCCATTGTACCTATGGATTTTTATTATCCGGGAAAGGGAAAGACCGGGGATCTTCCACCACGGCCCTGGGTTGCCGATACTTATCATAAAAAGCTTTTTGATAATATGCCTTCTGTAGAAATGACCATTTTAGTGGGAAAATATGCGATGACACATTATCTACAGCACTCGATGAAGAAAAATTTAACCGAGACTGTACGCTCTTTTTCAGAATATCTACCTTTGTATTTTCCTATTGTGCATCCGAGTCCATTGAACTTTCGCTGGCAACAAAAGAATCCATGGTTCAAACAAGATGTACTACCGGTATTGCGTACAAAAATTGCTGAAATTTTATCTTTGGATGAAGAATGAAAAAAAATAGGATTTTCTAAGAAATTTAGGAACCATTTTGATATAATGGAATGGCTAAAAGGGGGAGAACAGATGGCCTATTATCATATTCTTAGACAAAGACGAATGGATTTAAATCTCACTATTGAATATGTATCCAGTCAGACACGTCTGGCTCCGCAGTATATTCAGGCCATTGAAGAACATAATCTTGATGTTTTCTCGGATGACTTTTCGTTTGTCCGGTACTTTGTTCATGCGTATTGTGATGCAATCGGTGTCAACTGGAGCGTGATCAGTCAGGAAGTGGATGCGGATATCAATGATTATGCGCGTAAGCGTTCCATGGCTTTAAGTCAGGCGCAGCGTAAAATCGTACAACAGATGCCGAATCGTTCATCGGTTTCAAAACGAAAACATCCGTCACATAGTCGTTTTCAAAAGCGGGTTTCGGCCATATCGCGAAATTTACAGTTTCGAAACCGGAAGAATCTTCAAAAAATCCTGCTTGCCGGTGTCGCATTGATTGTTTTGGCGGCCGGCGTCAGTTTTTGGCTGGATGCTCGTTCTGCCAGTCAGCAGGCACAACAGGAAAGCCAGCGTCAGGAAGAGTTGCGTCAAAAAGAAGAGGAAACTGATCGTCTTGCCAAACAGCGCCAGCAGGAAAGAGAAAATCAGTCCTTGAAGTTTAAGGTCATGGATGCCTCAACTAACGTGTTCCAGCTTTCCAATGTATTGGAAACGACAAAAAGCTTTACTGTGAAGATTGAACTGCCGCAGGAGAGTACGGTAGTGATTTATAAAGATGATGTACCAATGGATGAAGACAATGTAGATACAGTTTATACGGATACCTTTGAACAGGAAATTGAAGTAAGTGAAGCTTGTCGCATCAGCATTGAAATCGGAAATTATGTTGCCGAAGGGACGACTATTACGATTGCCGATCAAACGGTGACCTTTGATCCTACCTATTGGGCACAGGGAATGCCGGCTACACTCTATGTGGATGTAGTAAGCAATGAAACGGCAACCAGTCAGGAAAACCAGAGTACAGAGGAGACAAATTATGAACTTACCGAATAAACTGACCATGCTGCGGATCGTGATGGTACCGGTTGTGGTATTGATCTATCTGTTGATACCGCAAGATTTTTGTATTGTATCGCAAACCAATGGACTGGCATTGCGGGATATTTTAGCTTTTCTGGTCTTTGCGGCTGCCAGCTTTACAGACATGTTAGATGGACAGATCGCTCGTAAACAGCATTTGATTACCTCGTTTGGTAAATTTGCCGATCCGATTGCGGATAAGATGCTGGTGAATACATTGTTGATTTTATTGGTTTATACGCATCAGGCCAATGTTGTGGCAGTATTATTGATGATTGCTCGCGATCTTGTGGTTGATGGTCTTCGTATGCTTGCTTCGCAGCACGGAAAAGTTGTCAGTGCCGGCTTTTTTGGTAAACTGAAAACGGTATTGCAGATGTTTGCGATCGTGTTCTTATTATTAAAGAACTGGCCGTTTGTCTATATTGGATTACCGGTTGATCAGATTTTGTTATGGGGAGCTACCATCGCAAGCTTGTGGAGCGGTTTTGTCTATTTTGTACAGTTAAAAGATTATGTATTGGAGAGCATGTAATGAGTGCACAAGAGCTTGTAAAGTTATGTGCCAGAAAAAAGCGGACGATCGCATCGTGCGAAAGTTTGACTGCCGGTCTATTCAGTGCTGAAATTGCCTCTGTACCTGGTGCCAGTAAAGTACTCAAGGGTGGCATTGTCACATATTTTACAGAAATCAAGGAAAAAGTAGTCGGTGTCGATACAGAAGTGATTTCAAAATACGGTGTCGTTTCTAAAGAATGTGCGGATCAAATGGCTCAAAAGACACGGGAATTGTTAGAGAGCGATTACTGCGTTTCCTTTACCGGTAATGCCGGTCCGGATACGATGGAGGATAAGCCGGCTGGTTTAGTCTATTGCTCGATCGCATCCAAAAAAAATGTCAAAAATTTTAAATTATTTCTGGATCACAAAAGCCGTAATGAAGTACGAAAAGAGGCGGTTGAGATCATGATCCAGAATCTTATACAGGAAATCACAAAGGAGTAAAAAATGCCAAAAGAAGAAAATAAAGATAAATTACTACATGATGTATTGAATGAAATTGAAAAGGAATATGGAAAAGGTGCAGTCATGAAGCTGGGCGATCGTGCAGCAGTGGATGTAGAACCGATCCCCAGTGGAAGTTTACTGTTAGATCAGGCTTTAGGAATCGGCGGTTATCCAAAAGGTCGTATTATTGAAATCTTTGGACCGGAATCAAGTGGTAAAACGACATTGGCCCTGCATGCGATTGCACAAGTGCAGAAAATGGGCGGTCGTGCAGCGTTTATCGATGCCGAAAATGCGATTGATCCTGTTTATGCCCGTAATTTAGGTGTTGATATTGATGAGTTGATCCTTTCACAGCCGGATTCCGGTGAACAAGGGTTAAACATCATGTTGATGTTGATTGAAAGTGGTGCTGTTGATCTGGTTGTCGTAGATAGTGTTGCCGCTTTAGTTCCTCAGGCTGAATTAGATGGGGAAATGGGCGATCTGCAAGTTGGATCTCAGGCTCGTATGATGTCTAAGGCCATGCGTAAACTGGCTGGTCTAATGAATCATAATGAATGTACGGCGATTTTTATCAACCAGCTGCGTGAAAAAGTCGGAGTTGTGTATGGAAACCCGGAAACGACACCGGGAGGACGTGCTTTAAAATTCTACAGTTCAGTTCGTATTGATATTCGTAAGGCCGATGCGATCAAAAACGGATCGGATATTGTAGGAAATAAGGTACGGGTAAAAGTGGTGAAGAATAAGGTGGCTCCACCATTTAAACAGGCAGTATTAGAAATCATCTATGGTGAAGGCTTGTCTTATATTTCTGAATTATTAGATTTGTGTGTTGATGCCGATATTGTAAAGAAAAGTGGTGCCTGGTATAGCTTCGAGGGTGAAAAGATCGGACAGGGCAAAGAGGCCGCCAAAGAATACATCAAACAAAATCCGGATTTTAAAGAGAAGCTGGAAACCTTATTGAAAGAAAAAAACGAAGAAGTTCAGGAATAGAACTTCTTTTTTTGTGATATACTTAAAAAAATGAAAAGAGTGAAAACTATGGCAAAGCTAAATAAAAAAACATTTTCGCCTATTTCTTCCTCATCCATTCAAGATCCTGTCGTATTCGTTGTCGATATGATCAATGGGTTTATCGAAGAAGGGGCACTGCATGATAAAAGAATTAGAGCCATCGTGCCAGCTATCCAGAAGCTGTTACAAACGCTGGATTGTCCATCGATCTTTGTATGTGATCAACATGATCCGGATGCCAGAGAATTTCAATCGTATCCAACGCATTGTGTAAATCATACACGGGAATCGGAAATCATCGATGCGCTTAAACCGTATGTCAAAGAGTGTTTTTTCAAAAACAGTACCAACACTTTCTTTTGTTCTGATTTTTCGTCTTTTTTATCGAAGATCGATCAATACAAGGATATTGTGATTACCGGCTGTTGTACTGATTTATGCATACTTCAATTCGCATTGAGCTTGAATGCATGGTTAAATGAACACAACAAAAAAGAACATCGTGTACTATTGCCAATCGATTGTGTGGAAACGTATGATATTCCTTCGGTACATGAAGCGGATTTCTGGAATAAAGTGGCGATTGAAAATATGGTGGCCAACGGCATCGTGTGTGTAAGCCAGATCATGGAGTGAGAGTATGAAAGAGTTAAGAAATCTAAGTCTTGTGATGGACTTTTATGAACTGACGATGAGTCAGTGTTATTTTAATCAAAATAAAGATCAGGAAGTAGTTTTTGATCTGTTTTATCGAAATAATCCCGATAACGGAGGATTGTGCTTGTTCTGTGGATTGGAGCAGGTCATAGAATATGTAAAAAATCTGCATTTTGAAAAAGAGGATATTGATTATTTACGATCGCTTCATCAATTTTCCGAAGAGTTTTTAGACTATCTATCGACGGTACGCTTTACCGGTGATATTTATGCGATTCCGGAAGGAACTCCGGTTTTTCCACATGAACCTTTAGTACGTGTTAAAGCGCCGATCATTGAAGCGCAGCTGGTAGAGACGGCTTTACTTTTAGCACTGAACCATCAAACTTTGATTGCGACCAAGGCTAGACGTATCGTACAAGCCTCTGAAGGTAGAGCTGTGATGGAGTTTGGAGCCAGACGTGCTCATAACTTTGATGCGGCTATCTATGGGGCCAGAGCAGCTTACATTGCCGGTTGTGCCGGCAGTGCCACAACGTATGCCGGAAAGGAGTATGGCTTACCGGTATTAGGAACCATGGCTCATTCTTTTATTCAAAGCTTTGATAGTGAATACGATGCGTTTTTATTCTATGCCAAGACGTATCCGGATCAGTGTACGCTTTTGATTGATACATATTCAACGCTAAAGAGTGGAATGAAGAATGCCATTCGTGTTGCCAAAGATTATCTGGAACCAAATGGATATCGATTAAAAGGCGTTCGTATCGATTCCGGTGATATGGCGTATTTATCAAAACAGGTGCGTAAAGAACTCGATGCGAACGGCATGCAGGATTGCGGCATTGTCGTAAGTAATTCTTTGGATGAGTATGTAATTGAATCTTTGATTCATCAACAAGGTGCCAAGATTGATTCTTTTGGTGTCGGAGAAAACCTGATCTGTTCAAAGAACTCTCCTGTCTTTGGGGGTGTGTATAAACTGGTTGCGATCGAAAAAGACGGAGAGATGATTCCTAAAATCAAGATCAGCGATAATGTCGAAAAAGTTACCAATCCGGGATTGAAGAAGGTCTATCGAATCTACGAGAAAGATACCGGTATGGCGCAGGCCGATCTTATGGCTTTGGAACATGAGGTTTTAGATGATCAAAAAGATTTAACGATCTATCATCCGATGTCACGTTGGAAATATAAGGTGATCGAAGGTGGCACGTATGAGCTTCGTGAGCTGTTGGTACCAATCTTTTTACGCGGGAAGGTTGTTTATCAATGTCCAAGCTTAGATGGTATTCGTGAGTATTCAAAAAGAGAGCTGGATACCATTTGGGAGGAAATCAAACGTTTTGCCTATCCACAGGAATACTATGTAGATCTGACAAAAGATTTACTGGATCTAAAATTAAAATTATTGAATGATCATAAATAAAGAACTGTCGTTAAGGCAGTTCTTTTTAAAATAATTCATCTTTGATCATATCGTCAATCAAGCGAAAACAAAGTGTTTCATACCCTTGATGATCGTAGAGCATTTTATGATGCGCTCCTTCAATCAGTATCAATTTGCACGGATTCTTCATTCTTTTATACGCATTTTGCGAGCTTTCATACGGAATGATTTCATCGGATGTTCCGTGTAGGATCAGCGTTGGAGCATCTACGTGCGCAATGGAATCTTTATATTGATCGACGATACGCATAAAGGTACGAGTGGGTAAAGACTCAGTCGATTTTTTCTTGCCTAAGTTTTTGAGCGTAGCCAAAGAATGCTGAGCAACTTTTTGAAGATCCAGGTATTGAAAAGCCGGGGCTACCAGTATTAATTTTTTGACAGGATAGATCGTAGCCAGATAACTGGCAATAACACCTCCCATAGAAAATCCAATCAGAACTAATTCTTTATCTTGTTCCAGACACTTTTTTACCTGTATCTCACATCGCTTCATCCATTTCTTTTCATCTGTATCCTGCTCATTTTGAAGATCATAAATGTCGAAAAGATGAAGCTGACAAGAACGTTTTTCTAAATATTCTTTCATTGCATCGAATTCATGATGTCGATTTTTACCAAAGCCGTGAATAGCTAAGACTTGTATTTTTTTCTTTTTGCGAAATCCAAACATATTTAACCTCTCTATACATTTTATACGGAAATCGCTATAATATCTATGGAAAATACTACTATGAAAGCAACATTATTGATTAAAAATATTGAAAATTTATATACATGTGATAAAGAATTTAACATCTTTTCACGTGCTTATATCGCTATCCATCATGATAAGATCATCGATGTCGGTATCGGTTCCTATAGTCAATGGATAGATAGTGCGACACGAGTGATCGATGCGGTTGGTGAGATCGTATTACCGGGCTTTATCGATGTTTCTTTTACCGGTTTTGCCAAGGTGCGTTTAGGCGATCAGCTGCGGGAAAACAGTACCGCACTTTTTGCGATGCGCCAAAATGGCATCCTGACCTTACTTACAAAAGATCCTAAGATCCAGCGAAAAGAGTTAAGTCAGGATGTATTTATACAGAAGAAAGAAGTGCCATATCCGATTCTTCAAAGAGAAGCACAATATAAACTTACAAAGCCATCTAAGTTTTTATTATCCTGCGGCTTTGGTTTGCCCAACAGTTATGTATATTCCTTTCAACCGCTTTGTTACGCATTGTTTAATACACACCATGTAGATAAAAGAACACTTTTAGAATCTATGACTTCTTTGCCGGCTGCTTGTTTTGATCTAAATGACAGAGGAAACATTCAAAAAGGAATGTTGGCGGATCTTTTGATCTTACAGGTACCGACGATCGAACATTATTTTCAAACATTGGGTCGTCCATTGATTCATCGTATGATTAAAAACGGAATTCAGTTTTATCCGGAATGGATGGTTTGTTGAGAGTTTATGAAAAATTTTCAGAAAATGTTTGACATTCTTTCATTGGATTGGTATTATCTATCCATAAATTGATGTTGAAAAGAAGAGTACTTACAGTATTTCTTTGAGAAGAGAGTCCTTGTATGCTGAAAGAGGATAAAGAAATCTGTTGGGAACATGGTCTTGGAGTTGCAAAGTCGATATTTAGACTTTGACGGGTTCACCCGTTATCGTGATAGAGTATGATGGTACTTAATGAGGTAAGATGAGTGATCATTTTACGAAGATAGGTGGTAACACGAAGTTTCAGCTTTCGTCCTATTAGGATGAAAGCTTTTTTTATAGAAAGAAAGGGTGAAAAAATGATACGTTTGGAACATGTTACAAAAACCTTTTTGACCAAGAATGGAAATGTTCATGCCGTAAAAGATGTAAGCCTGGAAATTCAGGATGGTGAGATCTTTGGAATTATAGGTTTCTCTGGTGCCGGCAAATCAACACTCGTTCGCTGTATCAATTTATTGGAAAAACCAGAATCGGGATCGGTCATTTTTGAAGGGAAAGATCTTTTAAAACTGAGTGATAAAGAACTACGGGCCCAGCGCCAACAAATGGGAATGATTTTTCAACACTTTAATTTGATGCGTTCACGAACCATTTATGAAAACATTGCCTTTCCTTTGCGTCATATGCGACTTAAGGAAGAGGAAATTGAAAAACGTGTCATGTCCTTATTAGAGCTGATTGAGCTGAAGGATCGAAAGGATTCTTATCCCAGTCAGTTAAGTGGGGGACAAAAACAACGTGTGGCAATTGCCAGAGCTTTGGCCTCCCATCCTAAAGTTTTGTTGTGTGATGAGGCGACATCGGCATTAGATCCACATACCACACAACAAATCTTACAGTTGATCAAACGAATCAATAAAGAATTAAATTTGACAGTCATTTTGATTACACATGAAATGGCGGTCGTTAAGGATATTTGTGATCGTGTTGCGGTTATGGAAAATGGAAAAGTCGTAGAGGAAGGAAACATCGTAGATGTTTTCTCACATCCAAAGATGCCTGTTACAAAGAACTTCATTAATACGACAAACAACTTGGGAAAAATACAAGATCTGTTAGACAGCAATCATCCGCTGGTGCAGATTGAGAAGAATCAAAAGTTGGTGAAATTAAGCTATCAAAGCACAAATACGAAAGAAGCGCTGATCTCTACATTATCTAGAGAGTATGATGTCGATTGTTCGATCATCTTCGGAAATGTGGAAATAGTTCATGAGGTGCCATTAGGCGTCTTAGTTTGTGTCTTAACCGGCAGTGATGAAAATATTGAAAAAGCTCTGGAAATCTGTCGTCAAAATAAAGTAAGTGTGGAGGTGATGAAGTGATGATGAATTTTCTCATCCAGATCATGCCAAATTTGATCGATCGAATCGATGTCTTTGGCGATGCGATCATTGAAACCTTATTGATGGTATTGATCAGCGGTGCTGTTTCAGCCCTCTTTGGAATCGTATTTGGTGTGATTCTGGTTGTTACAAGACCGGGTGATATCCTGGAAAACCGTATCTTGAATACGATTTTAGGACGTATCATCGATTTGTTTCGGGCCGTGCCCTTTATCATTCTGGTCATGGTCTTATCCCCTTTGACTTTATTGATTTCCGGTGCTTCGATTGGTCTAAAGGCTACATTCTTTCCATTGATCGTTGGAACCGTACCTTTTTTTGCCCGTCAGGTTGAACAGGCCATTGCGGAAACCGATCGAGGGCTGGTGGAAGCCAGTGAATCCATGGGACTTGCTCCTTTGGAAATCATCTTTAAGGTCTATTTACGCGAAAGTGTTCCCAGTATCATTCGTGCTACGACGATTACCTTTATTTCCATGATTGGTCTAACCGCCATCGTGGGTGCCATCGGTGGCGGTGGATTGGGTGCTTTCTGTTATAACTATGGATATTCACAATCCAATTTTGATATCATGTGGGTCAGCCTGATCGTCATTGTGATCTTGACAATCATCGTACAGCTGATCGGCGATTTGCTTGTAAGAAAAACAACACATTAGAAAAAGGAGAAAATTATTATGAAGAAATTATGGAAATCATTAGCAGCTGTGGCCTTAACGGCAAGCTTGGCAGGATGTGGATCCAGTGGATCCGGTGATGAGAAAACAATTACGATCGGTGCCAGTGTAACACCACATGCCGAAATCATCGAAAACATTAAACCGGATTTAGAAGAATTAGGATATGAGGTAGAAATCGTTGAGTTTTCTGATTATGTAAAACCGAATACGGCCTTGCGTGATGGAGAACTTGACTGCAACTACTTCCAACATACGCCTTATCTGGAAGACTGGGTATCGAAAAACTGTGATAGCGATGATGAACTCATTGCGGCCGCAAAGATTCATTTTGAACCGTTAGGAATTTATTCTTCTAAACATACGGATGTCAGTGATGTACCGGATGGAGCGCAGATTGCCGTGCCAAATGATACGACAAATGAAGCACGCGCATTACAGTTGTTGGAAGCACAGGGTATTATTAAACTGGCAGAAGGCAAAGGATTGGAAGCAACAAAAGCGGACATTGTTGAAAATCCGCACAATGTGGAAATCGTTGAATTAGCGGCAGAAGTCGTACCGACAAAATTAAATGAAGTTGATTTTGCGATTGCCAACGGAAATAATGCCTTAAACGCAAAAATCACGGATAGCCTGTTAGTGACTGAATCCACGGACTCTGAGGCAGCGGATACCTATGCCAATGTCATTGCGGTTCGTAACGGGGATGAAGATTCTCAGAAGATCAAAGATCTTTTAAAGGTCCTGGAAACAGAAAAGACTGCCAAATTCATTGAAGAAACGTATCAAGGCGTTGTAGTTCCTGTCTTTGAATACTAAAGAAAATGTCCAGAAGAAATTCTGGCATTTTTTTGAATTTACAGGAGAAATGCTTTATAGTTAATCTATGAATTTAGAGGAAGCTATTCAATTAGAAAAACAACTTCATCCTTTCAGTACACGTCAGGATCTTTATAAACTTATCGTACAATCTTGTTTAGGGAATGGGCATTCCATTACTTCACCGGAAGATTCCTTTCTGGCTTTACAGGAAGAAAAAAGAATCGCAAAAAAAGATTCTATACAAGAGATTGGCAATGGTTTTATCCGTGTTCCTTTATCGTACATGAAAGAAGAGGATCTTCTATTATGGAATGAGTTGTTTATTGAAAGTGCAAAAAAAAGAAGTACCCAAAGACTTTTTGATCAGGCCTTGCAAAACTATGGTTTTGTTGATCAAGGTATTGTCTCTCACAGTGAAGAGTATAAAGAACACTATGATCCACATTATCGTGTTTTCAGAAAAGAGTATGTTGACTATTTTGAAGTGTTTAAAGTTGCGCTGCATGCTTTACAAGAACATCGTGTGCTATCCATTGATGGACCGTGTGCCTCCGGAAAGACAACGATCGGAAAGCTTTTATCTTCGTTTTTGGAATGTCCCTGCATTCATATGGATGACTATTTTTTACAGGCGAATCAAAGAACAGCGCAGCGACTGGAAGAGCCAGGCGGAAATATCGACTATGAACGGTTTCATCAGGAAATCAACGATGCCTGGAATCAAAACCAACCGATTCATATGCGATCTTATGACTGTTCATCACAAAGGCTCAGAAAGGAAGTTATTTTAGAAGAAAGTCCGATATTGATCATAGAAGGAAGTTATGCGCATCATCCTTATTTAGATGATATGCAGGCATTCAAGATCTTTATGGATATCGATCCGTCTATAGAAAAAGAAAGACTACAAAAGCGCTCACCAGACAAGTTTGTAGATTTTATTGAAAAATGGATTCCGATGGAAGAGAAATATTTTCATGCTTTTTCGATCAAAGAAAAAAGCGACTATGTGTTTAGTCGCTAGTCCATCGTCCAAAAATACCACAAGGCAAGATACCTTGATTGTGACTGACCGGTAACAGGTTTTCACCACATTCAATGTGTCCGCCTTTTTCTGTTTGAATCGTTCGTTTTAAAATTTCTTGTAATGCGGAAAGTGTAAAGCCGGTTGTATAACAATTTACAATCAAAAACAATGCTTCTTTGTCCAATAGCTTTTGGCATTCGGCCAGTAAATCATAAATCTGATCTTCAAGTT
>NZ_JAXKBY010000184.1:0-13440 GCF_036552745.1 Faecalicoccus sp. | reverse complement strand
CATTAAACCAGCTGTTAGCGGAAATGGATGGATTTGACGGATCGAAAGGTGTTGTCTTATTGGCAGCAACCAACCGTCCGGAATCCTTAGACCCGGCTTTGACAAGACCGGGAAGATTTGATCGCCGAATTCCTGTAGAACTACCAGATTTAGCCGGACGAGAAGCGATTCTTAGGCTCCATGCAAAAGATGTGAAATGTTCTCCAGAAATTGATTTTAATGTAATCGCAAGAGCCAGTGCCGGTGCCAGTGGAGCTGATTTAGCCAATATGGTCAATGAAGCTGCCTTATTAGCCGTACGAGACGGACGAAAGATGGTTGTTCAACGTGACTTGGAAGAAGCTATTGAAATCGTCATAGCCGGTGAACAGAAAAAAGGAACGGCCATTTCCAATAAAGAGCGTATGATCGTATCCTATCATGAAATTGGCCATGCCTTAGTCGCTGCCAAATGTCAAAACAGCGCTCCGGTTCATAAAATCACGATCATCCCAAGAACCAAAGGGGCTTTAGGTTATACCATGCAGGTTGAACAAAACGAACAATACTTAGTATCTAAGGAAGATGCTTATCATCGATTGATGATCTATACTGGTGGTCGATGTGCCGAGGAACTGATCTTTAATTCCATCACAACCGGCGCCAGCAACGATATTGAGCAGGCCACCAAACTGGCACGTGCCATGATCACACGCTACGGTATGAGCGATAACTTTGGCATGATGGCTTTGGAAACAGTAAACAATGCATACTTAGGTGGCGATACAAGCCTGCAGTGTTCGAATGAAACCGCAACTAAAATCGATGAAGAAGTAGCCACTTTAATCAAAAAAGCCCATGATGAAGCTTATCAAATCTTATTAGACAATAAGATGAAACTGCATGAACTTGCCAAATATCTTTATGAAAAAGAAACTATTACCGGCGAACAGTTTATGTATATTTTAAATAAACCGGTAGAAATTCCGACTTCTTTAAACAATACGGAAACTAACGCATAGGCTAAGAGCTTTGAGGTTTTTTCAAAGCTCTTTTTTAAACATTTTCATTACGATAAGATGCCAGGAAAAGATCCATCTTTCCTTCAAAATGCATCCATCCCATATTAGCTGGAACCAGAATTGTTTCGCCTTGTCGAATAGAGATATCATTGATTGTCCCCTGCCCTTTTACACAGGTATAGAAGGCAAATCGATTATGAAGAAATTTTCCCTTTTCATCGATCTGTAAGCGAAATAATGTATATAATCCGGGTTCATCTCCATATCGTGTAACTCTACAGCCAAATTCAAAAGAAGACGGAAACATTTGAAATTCAATCCTTTTATCCGGAATATTGACATTCTCAAAAACTTCCTGCGGTTGACTCTCTCTTTTCTTATGTGTACCTGGATCAATACGATCATAATCATACAAGCGCAGTGTCAAATCTGCATTTCGGGATATATTGTATGTAAGCACTCCTTTTACTATCGCATGTAGCGTACCGGTAGGAATATCGATAAATCCATCTATTGGTGGAGTAAGATAGCGTAACATTTTTTTCCATTCTTTCTGCCTTGTCCATTCCATAAATTCTTCTTTCGTGTTGGCCCAATGCCCAAATTCAATATATCCATCTTTTGGCGCATCTAAAATGACCCATGCCTCCGGTTTCCCTCGACCTCCGTTATACGCTTTGGCAAATGCATCATCCGGATGGATTTGAATAGAGAGATCTTCCATGGGATCCAAGATGTTGACACGAACCGGCAACTGTTTAGTCTCACATTCAAACCACTCTGGCTTCTGATCATACAATTCCGACAATGTGCAATTCATTTCCGGCACTTAACAATCCGCATGTCCCGGCAATGCCACCACATTATAGACTTCCCCTAAAGGAGCTACATCTGTATCATAGTGAAATTCTTCTTTTAGCCGGATGCCTCGCCCCACATTCTGGGCTCATAATGTGGCATGCTTTTAACGATCTTTTTCATGAGCTTGATTTTCCTGTATTCTCATCTTTATCTCATTTATATCGCATTTATCACATATCGTACATTCCTTTTTTCCTATGATTTTATAAAAAGAAAAGCCGTGACCTTGTACGATCATGGCTTAACCTATTACTTAAATTGTCCTACTACTCTATCGATATCTTTTTGAAGCCCAATCACAACAAGATGCTCATCGGCTTCAATGACATGACCGGCACCTGGAAGCATATCCAGCTTTCCTTCTTTTTTCGTGCTGATGATGCTCAGACTGTACTGACGTCGAATATCAACTTCACCGACTGTTCTTCCCACCCACTTCGGTAATGGTGGAATTTCATAGATGGAGTATCCTTGTGAAAGCTCTACATAATCAAAGACATTGTTCATACTGCAACGAACAGCCATTTTTTCCGCAATATCCCGGTTTGGATATACCACTTCATCCGCTCCGTTTTTCAACAAGAATTTTGCCTGAATATCACGATCGGCCTTACTGATGACTTTCTTGGCACCCAGGACCTTTAATTGATCCGTGATCTCCAAAGAGCTTTGGAAGCTGCTTCCGGTGCAGACAAAACAAATATCATAGTTGTTGACACCTAAAGAGCGAAGTACTTCTTCATCCGTACAATCACCGATTTTTCCATCCGTTACGATCGGCAATAGTTTTTCCACTACTTCCGCATCCTGATCAACAACCATAACTTCATTGCCTAATTTTGCCATTCGAGTAGCCAAATGACGTCCAAATCGTCCTAATCCGATAATCAATACTGTTTTCATCTTAACCTACCATCACTTTCTCTACCGGGTTCTGTACGGCCGGTACGCTCTTCTTTTCAAAGAAGCTGTATGCAAAGGACATCGATCCTATACGTCCTAAATACATCATCAAAATAATGATCACACGACAGACAGGCACAAGGTCTCTTGTGATTCCGGTCGTCATACCTACAGTTCCTAAACCGGAGAAGACTTCAAACGCCACATCCAACATATTCAAATCCTGTATTGCACAAATCGTCATGATGGATACTAGCGCCAAGGTCATCGTCATGATCAAAACATTGCTGGATTCTCGTACGGTATCCTTGGAAACCTGTCGTTTAAATAAATTACAG
The DNA here is from genome assembly GCF_036552745.1 of Faecalicoccus sp. Taxonomy (NCBI): domain Bacteria; kingdom Bacillati; phylum Bacillota; class Erysipelotrichia; order Erysipelotrichales; family Erysipelotrichaceae; genus Faecalicoccus; species Faecalicoccus sp. The sequence continues at coordinate 10,337 of NZ_JAXKBY010000184.1, read as the reverse complement.
TCATGATGACCACGTACACTGTTAAACCAGGAAGAGAACAAAACTGCTACCGTTGTCGTTTTGATACCACCGGCTGTTGATCCGGGACTTCCTCCGATATACATCAACACGCACATCAATAAAGCACTGCTTTGTCGTACCACACCGAAATCAACAGAGTTAAAACCGGCTGTACGTGCTGTAACCGAACTAAACAAACAACATAAAATCTGTTCATGAATCGGTCGTCCTGCCAGAATCGCATCTTTTTCAAATAAATAGAAGAGGAACGCTCCTCCAAAAATCAAGATAAATGTTGTGACGAGTACGATTTTTGTATGTAAACGATATTTTCTAAAATGCCATTTATGTTCCAAAAAATCGGCCCATACGATAAAACCGATACCACCGATGACGATCAATGACATAATGACCATATTGATTAGTACATCCCCGGCATATGTTTCCAGGGAACTATAAGCCCCAAAGAAGCTCCCCAGAATATCAAAGCCGGCATTACAGAAAGCCGATATGGAGTGAAAAATACTCATCCACAAACCTGTCTGCAGGCCAAATTCCGGAATGAAGCGAAACATCAGTAAAACAGCACCAATCGATTCAATGATCAAAGTTCCCATCAAGGCTTTTTTGACCAGTCGGATAACACCGCCAACCTTATCAACATTAAGACTATCCTGCAGCAGTCCACGAGTTCGTAAACTGATCTTTTTATTCAAGAACATCGAAAACAAAACACCCATGGTCACAAAGCCCAGTCCACCAATCTGAATCAATGTGATGATGACTAACTGCCCAAAAAAGTTCCAGTGTGTTCCGGTATCTACCACAACCAGTCCAGTCACGCAAGTCGCACTCGTTGAAGTAAACAAGGAAGACAAGAAATCAGTCGATGTGCCGCTTCTGGAAGAAATAGGAAGCATCAACAACAAGGCACCCATCAAGATCACCAGAAAATGACCGATGGCCAAAGTCTGTGCATGGCTAAATCGCCTCTGAATTTTTTTAAACATATCTCTTCTCCAAATTCTCTATATCTAGCGTGAACCACGTTTCTTCTTATATACATATAATGTATATAGCACGGCATGGATATAAACAAATAGAAGAAAAACCGCTAGAATTTCCATCTTATTTTACACCACACAAAAATATCACAAAAGATATTAATGTTTAATTAGTGTTCTGTTCTTTTGTATTAAAATTGTATTAAGATTTTGTGATCACATCTGTCAACATCGGTACAATCTGATTCTTCCGCGATAATATATTTTTTTGTACGATATGCCTATTTTTATAGGAAGGGAAGGCTTCTTCTACCCAATGTTTTTTAGGCCCTGCTGCGAAAAAGACCGAGCCATTTTCCAATATGCTTGTAAAAACACCTACACATACATCCAACCCTCTTTGTTTAACAAGCTTGGAAAGCTCTTCTTCGATTTCTTCATCCAAACCTAGCACATAGTCCACACAAGGTATGATCACTTGCGAAATCATCAGCTTCTGATTACGAATCTCAAAGTATTTGATATCGGTATTGACTAACTGTTCCACGCTTTTTCCGGAAATATCGGAGCTGACTGTAAACATATCGGTCGCAAAGGCATCGATATCCAGGGACGCGAACGCCGCCAGCATGTTGGCCACCTCAATATCCTTTTGCGTTGTCGTTGGCGACTGGAACTTCAAGGTATCCGAAAGAACCGCTCCCAGAAGCAGACCAGCCAGATCTTTGGGAATCGGAATCTGGTTTTCTTTAAAAATCTTGGCGACGATCGTTGCGGTACTGCCTACGATTTCATTTCGGAAGGATACCGGCTTGCTTGTCGCAAAGTCACAGATCCTGTGATGATCCAATACTTCCACCAGTTCGGCCTGCTCGATCCCTTTAACCGACTGTGAAAATTCATTGTGATCGACCATAACAATCTTTTTATTCGTATAATTCATCATATGATAACGAGTCACATAACCGATTGGCTGATATTTTTTATTCACGACAGGATACATGCGATAACGCGTCTTCAACATCTTTCTGGAGACATCTTCGGCAAGTTCATAATCGGAAAATGTAACCACTTTTTTCGTCATGATCAATCCGATTGGCACAGAAAAATACAAATAACGTGAAGTATTCATACTTCCATGACCCGATAGAACAAGCTGGCAATGATATTGTTTTGCCAGTTCAATGACTTCCGGCTGTACCTCTTTTGTCCAAACCATGACAAGCATACCGGCGCCTTTTCGAATCAAGTCAGACTGTGCCTGTGGATCGTCTCCGATAATAACGATTCGATCCTGAATATCATAGTTCTTAACATGATTTTTCGTTAATGCGACGATGGATACTTTCCCGTTGATATGACGATTTTCATCTCTATAAACCAATTTCCCGCTGATTGTTTTCACAATATTTTCAACCGGTGTTTCCTTTAACAGATCGATACCCTGAGCCGTATCACCCAAACCTACAAAGGAGATATCGCTGCGTGTAACGATTCCGATCAAAACACCATTTTCATCCGTTACCCCAAAGCCTTGCCCTTGTCCACTCTGCATCAGTTGCAGGGTTTCAAAAATAGTTGTTTCTGGATTTAGATCGACCGGATGATCCAGCTGCATTTCCTGCAGTTGGATCCTGGCATCTTCTAATAATTCCGGTTCTTCAAAGTGAAAACGCTCCAACAAATAACGTGTTTCGGTATTCAAATTTCCCAATCGACATGCCTTGGCGGGAATGCCCATCGCTCTTTTTAAAAAGGCATACCCAATAGCCGATGCCACACTGTCGGTATCGGGATGGATATGTCCTGTAATATATAGTGGTTCCTGTTGCATCATCAGCCCTCCATTTGATTTCATTATAGATTTTTTCTATAGGTTTTACAATGAAGAGTGTTAATGCCCGGAAGGGATCTTTTGAAAATCACGATGATCTTCTTTAATATCCCCACATGCCAAAAGTATAAAAGTCACCAAAAGAGGTAGTAGTGCAATCCAGATAGCTCTTTCCTGTAACCACAAACAAGCAGCTGCTTCAACGATACCACCAAGCAAAAAACTCAAAAGCATCGATAAATGCGCCAACCCTTTCGATAACGCTTTGATATCTCTTTTTTTGATGTAGTGGATCAAGCCCAGTCCTGTCTGTCGCAAATGATTGGTACAAAATGTGGTAGCCATAGGAATGCTTTCTGCCTGGCGGAATGTGTTATACTGCATCGAAGCAATAAAGTTGATCATAACCTGCACAACATGATGGTTGACTGTCAACGGAATCCAGCCAACAATAAACAACACGAAGATCTCAAAAGCCACCAGATAGGTATCCCAGCGAAACAGATGAATTCGTTTTACCGGATTTGGCAACAGTTCGGAAAGGATGGTCCCCGCAAAATAAGCGGTGATCGGAATCAGATAATACAAACCCTGTGAAAACTTTCCGGTCCCTAAAGAGACTCCCATCATCACAAAGTTTGCGGTTTGCGCATTACAGAAGACACCACCACGTAAGATAAATGTATAGGCGCCCATCATTCCTGCCGCAAACATCAATAAAATAAAGACTTCCCTGCGCTCACAGGCAAGATATTCTTTTTTCATTTAGAGCGTGTACTCCAGGATATAATCATCCATTACATATCCGTTTCCGATATCTGTCACATCCTCATCCACTTTTTTAAATCCCCATTTCTTATATACATCTAAAGAATGACGATTCTGTTTATTACATGTCAGATAAATCGAATTATACTGATATTTCTTGGCATGTTCTTGAATATAGGCAAACATTTTAGAAGCATACCCACATCCTCTGGCTTCCTTCTTTAAATAGATCTTACTTAAAAACAACTGTGTTTCTTCATGCGCTAATGCGATATAGCCAACAAGACCTTGATCATCCTTTACCATAAAATAATGATAATTATGATGTTTTTCCAGATCTTTCATCGCATCAAAGCTACAGAACTTTTCCACCATATAATCAATTTGTTCATCACTTAACAAAAATGGAAAATACTCATGCCAGATGGCATTAGCCAGATCAGCCGTTTGATGAAGCTGCTCATCATTTATACAAGGTTCAATCAATAATGTGTTTGACATATTCTCTCTCCTTTTTTACGCTGTCTATTGTACACCAAACTTTATATCCATAACAGAACGATCTATTCTTTCTTTATCCAATTGTGTTTGAACTAAAATTCCATAAACGCACTTAACTAAACCATTTGTCTATTTTATATTCAATATATTCTAAGTATTGTGATCCATTTAATGCACTTATATCATGCAAATAGAGAACATAAACCAAATTTAACTGTACACACTAACTAAATATTAATATAATCTTAATTAATGCCTGTATTGCTTACCCCCCCCCGGTGGTATAATACGGCAAAGGAGATTGAAATATGATTGAAATTAAAAATGTGACAAAACGATTTGGTGAAAAAACAGCGGTGAACCAACTGACTGTTGACATCCCTACCGGATGCATTGTTGGCTTTATTGGCCCGAACGGGGCTGGTAAAACAACAACGATCCATATGATGACAGGGGTCTTGACACCGGATGAAGGAACTATCACTTTAAACGGAAAAGACATCGTAAAAGATCCGGTCAATGCCAAACGTGAATTTGGTCTGGTACCGGATTCTCCGGATTTGTTCTTACGTTTAAGCGGTATGGAATATATTCAGTTTATGGCAGATATCTATCATATCGATACAGAAACCAGAAATGAGCGTATTCAAAAATATGCCAAAGATTTCGGTATGGAAGATGCCTTAAGTGATCGCATGTCCAGCTATTCCCACGGTATGCGACAAAAAGCCATTCTGATTGCCACGTTGGTATGTAACCCTAACATCTGGATCTTGGATGAGCCGATGACCGGATTAGACCCTGCTTCTTCTTACTTATTGAAAGAAATGATGAAAGAACATGCTCATAATGGCAATACTGTTTTCTTCTCCACCCATGTTTTGGAGGTTGCGGAAAAGCTATGTGATAAGATCGTCATCATCAATCATGGAAACATCTGTTTTAACGGTACACTGGATGAACTAAAAGAACTACATAAAGACAAGGATTCTTTGGAAGAAATCTTCCTGGAGGTTACACGCAATGCGTGATTTTCTGACAGTGACAAAAGCCTTATTTAAGGCCAATTACGGAATGGATCTAAAATCCAAACAAGGTAAAAAAGGAATCGCGGTCGCAGCCGTACTGGTTATCTGCTTACTGCCCACATTTGCCTTACTGTTTAATATGTTTCAAACTGGTTTTGCGACTCATACCGTCGATTTATTGATCATGGAAATGGGCTTTGCGATGATTTGTTTTTTGATGTTGTGGACAGCCTTGTTTATCTTTCCATCGATCTTTTATTTCTCCAATGATTTGGAGCATTTACTGGTACTTCCCATTACGCCCAGAGTCATCGTTGCCAGTAAGTTTGTGATCGTCTATGTATCCCTGCTGTTAGTAAGCTTATTAGGGATGGTACCGATGTTAATTGCGTATATCAGCGCCGGAAATGTGAATATTTTATCAATTGTATTATTTATCCCTCAGATTCTTTTAATTGGAGCACCGACCGCCTTTGTCGCAAGTATCTTCTGGATGATCATATTAAGACTATTGCCATTCTTTAAGAATAAAGATCGTTTCAACATGATCACCGGAGTTCTATCGATCGGTATTGCCGTATTGATCGGTATCGGGTCCAGTCAGCTAGGTGCTAACGTAGAAAATCCTATGTTCTTAATGGATGTGCTTCAAAACAATCCTGAAAATCTATTGAAGATCGTTCGTATTTTCGCCAATGTGCCTTTTGCCGCCAGATCGATCGTGGAAGTATCCTTTATAGATTTTTTGATCACACTGGCCATTACACTGATTTTAGGAGTTGTTTTTGTCATTTGTGCCGATAGGCTGTATTTAAGTGCCGCCAGAGAATCCAAGGTTTCATCAGCCGGAAAAAAGAAAAAGGTTTCTTATCGAAATCAAGGTTCTGTCAGCTGGAGCTACTGGAAGGTTGAATTTTTACGATTGGTTCGAACCCCTGCCTATATGGCTAACTGTGTTTTATCCGCTTTGGTCATGCCGGTCATGTTTATCGTAATGGCAATCGTCACACCGGGTATGAGTGAAATTAAAGAAATGTTAACAAGTCAGGCTATCATCGTTCAAGATTTAGTCAATCTTCCTTTGATCCTGGTGATTGCCGGAGCAGCCGTTGGTTTCTTTGCCGGATCGTTAAACGGAATCAGTGCTACTGCCTTTTCACGAGAAGGAAAGAATTTAGACTTTGTCAAATATATTCCTTTTGACTTTACCAAACAAGTCATGATCAAAGGTTCGGTAGGAACACTTTTCTCGGTATTAACTTGTGTTTTGATGTTGTTTAGCATTCATATGATCTTGCCTTATCCAATTTGGTACGATGTATTCTTCCTTTTAGGCAGTATTTTGACAACCGTGTTAGTCAATGCGATTGCGATTTTTGTCGATGGTATTCATCCAAAAACCGACTGGGAAGATGAAACCAGTGCCGTTAAAAACAATATGAACGTGGTTTTAGAGTTCTTGATCAGCTGGGCTATCCTTGCGGTAACTGTGGCACCATTCTTCTTATTTGATTTAATGGCCAGCTGGGAAATGTATTCGATCATCATGTTGGTTATCATCTTACTGATTACGATTGGTTTTGTGATCATCACACCAAAAGTCATATTGAAACATTTAATGCAGACAAGCAAATAGCTGTCTGCATTTTTCTTTCCCATCAAAAAAGTGCCATTACGAGAATGACACTTTCCTTGACTATAATGCTTTTTCAATACTTGCAACAAGCTGTGCTTCCGGCATATAACCGGAGAATGCGGTAACCTGCTGTCCTTTTTTAAACAGGATCATTGTCGGTACAGCCATAACACCGTATTGTTGAGCCAATTCTGGGCTTTGATCCACATCGACTTTTACGATTTTCACTTTGCCTTCTAATGTACTAGCCACACTTTCCAATACCGGGCTTAACATTTTACATGGTCCACACCATGTTGCGAAGAAATCTACTAAAACCGCATCTTCCTTCATGTATTCATTAAATTGTTGTGCATTGATAATTTCCATATCCTTCACCATCGCTTTCTATAGTCTTATCTTACAGCTTTGTATGGCGTAAGTCTATTTCTTTGCCCATCAAAAGAGCATCGATTGTTTTACCGATTCCATTGTTCAAATTCGTATCGCAAATCACATTGGCTACGGCTTTAACTTCCTCCATCGCATTTCCCATGGCTACACCGATTCCTACGCTTTCGATCATCTGAATATCATTCTGGGCATCTCCAAAAGCCATGATCTCATCCATGGTAAAGCCACCTCTTTTACAAATCTTTTTGAGGGCGCTGGCTTTGGATACACCCTTTGGCATGATTTCCAGCCATTCCGGTCCAATCAAAAGCACATCATAATCTGATAATGCCTGTTTTAGATCGTCTAAATGTTTTTCAAAGAACTGTGCAGTATGGACCATGATAACTTTATTGATATCTTGTGTCAGCTCAATCTCTTTATAAGGAAGATCGATAAAGTTACGATTTGGCCCGCCTTTTTTTAAGCCATAATCCATCGGTTTCCCTGATATTTTCTCCCGTTCGATCTTCTTCTGACGATTGGCTTCCGAAATATAACTGTAGAAATCATATCCACAACAGAAAATCCCTTCAATATCAAATTGTTTACAGACTTGTTGAATCTTTAGTCCATCTTCGGGTGTTAATACATCATCCAAATCATATTCTTTCTTTTCAAAATCATAAATAATCTGCCCATTGACCAAGGCCAAATAATGATTTCCTTTATCCAAGCCTAAGGGTTCATAGACAAATGAAGTTCCGTTTTTATCTCTTCCACTGGCAATGACGATATGGATTCCCTGCTCCATCGCTCTTTGTATGGATTTCTTAGTACGTGGATCAATTTCTTTTTGATCGGTCAATAATGTTCCATCTAAATCAAAAGCTAAACACTTGATTGTCATAGTTGTATCCTTTCCAAATCTTAATTTTCGTTTCTATTATATCATTTTCTATTCGAAAACCTTTTTTGTTTCTTTCCATTTTACAATCATTTTAATGCCATTTTAACTTTACCAGACTATGAATCGGCACTACAATAACCCTAAGAAAGCTACGGAGGTATTTTAAGATGGGCTATTGGATTTTTATGCTCGTTATGGATCTGTTACTTCCTGTGACCATGATTGGTTTTGGAAGATATTTTTCCAAACATACACCAAAAGAAATTAATCCTCTATTTGGTTATCGCACAGAAATATCAATGAAAAACGAGCAGACATGGCAATTTGCCAATCATTATTTTGGTAAAATATCTTATCATTTCGGCTGGATTCAATTACCCATCACAATACTTTTTATGTTGCCGGCCATCGGTAAAGACACAACGTTTATCAGTATTGCCGGTCTGATCTTAATCGGTATTCAACTGATACCTTTATTCGCTTCCATAGCAATCACAGAACATACCCTGCATAAGAATTTCGATTCTAATGGGATGCCCATATAATATTCCACAGATACTGAAAGTTTTTTCGATTTGCTTGATTCGCTTAAATAGATCCACTATCATAAATCGATGAAAAAAGAGCTATGCCAAATGAAGTGAAAATTCCATTTGCATTAGCTCTTTTTTAGTTTATTCCTCGATTATTTTTCCAGCACCTTCTGATACGAATATAGCGGTGTGCAATAGTCCCCGTTAAAGCATGCGACACATAAACCGATCTCTTTAGCTACCTGCTGAAGTTCTTCTACTTCCATATATTGTAAAGAATCGGCTTCAATGTATTTTTCGATCTCATCCTTATTCATGCGAGCCCCGATCAATTCTTCTTTGGTTGAGGTATCGACTCCATAAAAACAAGGATGCGTAATGACCGGAGAAGCAATACGCACATGAACAGCCTTTGCCCCAGCTTCCTTTAACAAACGAACGATACGTCTGGATGTCGTACCACGAACAATGGAATCATCGATCATGACAACACTTTTTCCTTTGACAACACTGGTCACAGGGCTTAGCTTCATACGAACTCCACGATCACGCATGGCTTGTGTGGGCTGAATGAAAGTACGACCTACATAACGGTTTTTATATAACCCGGTTTCCAAAGGAATACCGGAAGCTTCCGCATATCCAATGGCAGCACTTAACGAAGAATCTGGAACGCCGATTACGATATCGGCATCCAATCCTTTGTCTTTCTGAGCCAGAACGGCTCCTGTTTTTTTACGAAAGGCATGTACATTGATTCCTTCCACCACACTATCCGGTCTTGCGAAATAAATATATTCCATAGCACACATATGATGTGTAATATCTTGTGTATATTGATACTTCTTAACCAATCCTTTTTTAAATTCCACAACTTCTCCCGGCTTTAGATCCATCGAATCATAGATTCCCATGACTTCAAAAGCACACGTTTCCGAACTGATCACATAGCCATCTTTAAACGCTGCATAGCTTAAAGGACGAAGTCCATGTCGATCTCGTACCGCATAGATGGAATCTTCATCCAACACAAGAAAAGAGAATGCTCCTTCTAATCGTCTTGCGGTCTTGATGACCTTTTCCAATAGTGTTCCTTTTTCTTTCTGAATCAGATGTAACAGCACTTCACTGTCACTGGTTCCCTGAAAAATGGCACCTTGATTTTCCAGTTCCAATCGCAACTCTTTTTCATTGACGATCTGCCCATTGTGTGCCACAGCCAAAGAACCTAAATGTCCTTTAGACACAATCGGCTGAATATTTTCATTTTCCTGTCCTCCGGCTGTCGAATAGCGCACATGTCCAATAGCCAGATCCCCTTCCAGCTGATTTAATTTATCTTTTCTAAAAACATCGACAGTTAAACCTTTTCCCTTTTGCACATGGATCTCTTTTCCATCACATACAGCCATACCGCTGGCTTCCTGTCCACGATGTTGAAGAGAGTGTAATCCATAATATGTTATACTCGAGGCATTTTCGATTCGATACGCACCAAATACACCACATTCCTCATGAAGTTCATCAAACATAACGTTCTCCTTTTTTTACCCGTTCATTATAGCATGTTCTTGTAGGATGGTATGATGTTTTCCTGATTTTCCCCCTTTCCTGTTATGAAATGACGATTGTCAAGTGGAAATATTCACTTCTTTGATTATCGTCACTTTTTTTAAAATCAAGGATATTAGACAGGAAACTTCTTGTCAGAATTATCGGTGATTGGCCACTCTGTTATTCGTGGATTGGTT
>NZ_JAXKBY010000183.1:0-2976 GCF_036552745.1 Faecalicoccus sp. | reverse complement strand
TTGTCAATATATTTGTTTGATTTTTTGATAAAAAAAAGAGAGGCGCACATTTTGTGTGCTCCTCAAAGTGTTCATTTTCTTAACTTAATGACATTGGGCTCACCTTCTCTATTTTTTGATCAAAGATCATCCGTTTGTGGATGGTTGTAAAAGAATTGGGGTGACAATATTTCTAGAATTTTTAAACAAGAACCATCATCTTTTTGTCGATGGCAAACAAATTATTTCCAATAATACTCTGGTTGCGATTACTTTGATGATTGCTCAATCTATGCCAGAAGAAAAAGAAACCATGGTGAATCTAGTCATGCATTTTCTGTCTACATAAAATTTTAATATCTCTTTTTCTAATTTGTAGGCTTATTCATTAAAATCGAGTTTTAAAAAAGGAGAGCGTTTCTTGCTCTCCCAGACTACATTTTTATGCTTCTTCCTTCTTACGAACCCGTTGTTTTGCCAAACGCTTCTGTTGAATTTCTTCCATCGTTTGGCGTGAATTGATGATGACCGGAATCACGATTGGATTTCGATGTGTCTTCTTATACAAATAAGGTTCCAAGGTAGAACGAACACAGTTTTTAATTTCTGAGAATGTCGTCTTTTCCTTCATTTTCTCTTGTAAGGAATTATGTACGATAAATTCAGCCTCTTTAATCAACCCCTGTGAGTCTTTAATGAAGACAAAGCCTCGACTCACAATAACCGGACGCATCAAAATTTTATTTGTTTTTGAATCAATCGCAATAATAACAGACACTAAACCATTGTCGGCCAATATGCGACGATCCTTTAATACAGCTGTTGATAAACCGGAAATATCATTTCCATCTACATAAATATCGTCCCCTTGATATCGCCAATCACTTTGAAGGACCTCATGGTTTCGTAAAATCAGGATATCTCCATTGGCGCAGACAAAGATCTTTTCTTTGGGAACACCGACTTCCATAGCTGTCTGTCGGTGCTGCATCAACATCTTATATTCGCCATGGATCGGCATAAAGTAACGTGGTTTGATCAGCTGCAACATCAGCTTTTGTTCTTCTTTAGAAGCATGTCCTGTTGTATGCAGATTGTTTAAGATCGACTTTGTCAACACAGTCGCACCGCTTCTAAACAAGTTATCGATCACTTTATTAACGCTGGAAGCATTGCCCGGAATCGGATTGGAACTAAACACAATCGTATCTCCCGGTTTGATATGGATATAGCGATGCGTTCCGTTACTAATACGGCTTAAAGCTGCTAACGGTTCTCCCTGCGATCCGGTACAAATAATGCAGACCTTCTCATCCGGTATATGGGCTAATTCATCTGGACTTAAAAAATCACTGTTTTTTACTTTGATCGTACCCATCTTTCGACCAATATCGACAACATTTTCCATGCTTCGACCAAAGACAATGACCTTACGTCCGCACTTGATAGCCGCTTCTAATATTTGCGAAACACGATGAACGTTAGAAGCAAATGTCGCAACGATCAATCGCTGTTTGGTTTTACGCATGATATCCAGAATTTCATTGGCAACCTTCTTTTCCGAAATCGAAAAATCTTCTACGCCGGAGTTTGTTGAATCGGACATCAAAAGATCCGGCTTCAATACACCGATATATGCCATTTTTTGATAGTCGGCATTGGTTCCAACCGGTGTCAAATCAAATTTGAAATCTCCAGTATGCACGATCGAGCCATTTGGCGTTGTGATCAAAACGCCTAAAGAATCCGGAATGGAATGAATCGTATTAAAGAAACCTACGGTAAAATACTTTGTATGAATGCGGGATTCATCATTGATCTCAATGATTTTTGTACGCTCCAGTCCTTTATGTTCCGAAAGTTTTTTCTGTATCAAAGCTTTGGCAAATCGCGGTGCATAAATGGCATCGATATTGACCTGCTTCAATAAGAAGGGGATACCTCCGATATGATCTTCATGACCATGGGTAATCACTAAAAATTTTCTTTTTTTGTTCATGCGAATCAAATGATGGTAATCCGGAATGACGTAATCAACACCTAAAAGATCATCTCCGGGAAATAACACACCACAGTCAACGATACAAATTTCATTCTCATGTTCGTAACAATACATATTTTTTCCGACTTCACCCAGTCCCCCCAGGGCGTAAATCAATGTATCGTTTTTTTCAACACGATTCTTTGTATGATATGTTTTCTTTGATTGAGCATGACCAAAACTACTGTTCATCTGTTTTGGCATAAATTCCTCTTTTCTATACAATAAACATATGTTAATCTTTCTTAAATTATAACAAAACCCCTATACCTTAACAATTAAAAAAGCAGAGTATTAGATAACTTCTGCTTCTGGATCTTCTTTCCATGGATCGTTTTCATCAATGCGATCATAGAATAAAATACCGGATAGATGATCAATTTCATGTTGAAGGGCTATCGCAAAATAACCTTCTGCACTGATCGTTACATTTTTATCCTGAATCAGATCATAGCCACGTACTTTGATGCGGGCATGACGGAACACATGTCCGGGATGCTCATCTTTAACCGATAAACAACCTTCGCCATTTTCCAAATATCCGTTTTGTACCGATTCGGAAACGATTCTCGGATTGGCTAATGCAGCTTCCTGTACCCCATCTTCTTCCGGCACAACTACCGCAATCAACTGCTTAGGGATCCCCAACTGGATTGCCGCAATTCCTACAGCCGGCTGTAACCCCTCTGCCTGCGCAATCTCATCATCCTGAGAATGGCGAACATAGGTCAGCATATCTTCCAATAACTGACGATCCTGCGCCGATAATGGCAGTTCTACTTTCTCGCTTTTTGTACGAATTCTTGGATCACTGTCTAATATAATGGTTTCACTATTAATTTTCATGAAACTATTCTAATCCATTTCGGTCTGTTTCGCAAATAATTTAAACTCTACACCTGTAAATCTGTATAAATAGACTTCAAAAGTGCAGCCGATTCCAACAAGGCTTTCTT
>NZ_JAXKBY010000182.1:0-3074 GCF_036552745.1 Faecalicoccus sp. | reverse complement strand
GATATGTACCATCTTCCAGCGGAATCCATTTAAAGTTCATGTCCGTTAAATTCACAAAGAAATCCTGCGACAATACTCCAGGTTTTTCTGTCAATACACCAACTTGCGATTGACCATAGTTTACATCCAGCACACGTAAACCGCCAATCAATACAGTCATCTCGGGTGCACTTAATCCCAAAAGATTGGCTTTGTCCACCAATAATGTTTCCGGCTTGTTGGTTAAGCCCTCTTGTACATAATTTCGAAAGCCGTCATGTTTAGGTTCTAAGACATCAAAAGAGCGCTCTATCGTCATAGCTTGTGTCGCATCACCACGTCCAGAAGCAAATGGTACTTTGATATCGACACCACCGGCTTTGGCCGCTTGTTCAATTGCTGCACTGCCTGCTAATACGATCAAATCCGCCAGACTTACTTTTTTATCAAACTCTTTTTGTATCAAACGATATGTCTGCAACACCTTATCCAGTTTGGCAGGTTCATTCGCTTCCCAGAATCGCTGTGGCGATAAGGCAATACGTGCACCGTTGGCTCCTCCACGATAGTCACTTTGACGGAATGTTCGAGCACTGTCCCAAGCTACCGAAATCATCTCATACGAAGACAATCCAGATTGTAGTAATTTTTCTTTCAAACGTTCAATGTCTTCTTCACTCAAGGTATAATCCCCTGACGGAATGGGATCTTGCCATAAGAAATCTTCTTCTGGTACTTCCGGGCCTGCGTATCTCGATTTCGGTCCCATATCTCTATGCGTTAATTTAAACCAGGCTTTGGCAAACGCTTCTTCAAGTTCTTTAGGATGATCTAAGAAGTGTTTTGCGATCTTGCGATATTTCGCATCATATCGCAAGGCCATATCAGCATCCGTCATCATCGGTTTTCTTTTGATGGTTGGATCAGCAGCATCCACCGGCATGTCTTCTTCCTCGATTTCTACAGGTTCCCATTGGAAAGCCCCCGCCGGGCTTTTCACCAGACCCCAATCGTATTTAAATAATAGCTTTAAGTAGGAATGATTCCAACGATCCGGCTGCGAAGACCAGGCGCCTTCCAATCCGGACGTTACGACATTATTCGCTTTTTGATTTGGATTGATCCATCCCAAACCTTGTCCTTCTACAGTATTCGCTTCTGGTTCCGGTCCTAAATTTTCGGCTCTGCCGGCACCATGCGTTTTCCCCACGGTATGACCCCCTACAATCAAAGCAACCGTTTCTTCATCATTCATCCCCATACGCTGGAAAGTCACACGAACATCTTGCGCGGTACGACCTGGATTGGGAATACCATCGACTCCTTCCGGATTTACATAAATCAATCCCATTTGAACGGCTGCCAATGGATTTTCTAGACTTTTGCGGTTTTCATCATTATCATAACGCTCTTTTGTTGGCGCCAGCCACTCTGTCTCACTTCCCCAATTGATATCTTTTTCCGGGTTCCAAATATCGTTTCGGCCCCCGCCAAATCCAAGAGGCTTAAAGCCCATCGACTCATACGCTACATTGCCCGCTAAGATGATTAAATCTGCCCAGGAAATACGCTTTCCATACTTTTTCTTTACGGGCCATAATAAACGACGCGCCTTGTCTAAGTTTGCATTATCTGGCCAACTGTTCAATGGTGCAAATCGCTGATTGCCTGTACCGGCGCCACCACGGCCATCGAAAATTCGATACGTACCTGCACTATGCCAGGCCATTCGAATCATTAAACCGCCATATTGTCCCCAGTCAGCCGGCCACCAGTCTTGTGGTGTCTGAATCACTTTTTTAATATCTTCTTTCAAAGCCTGATAATCTATTTTTTCAAATTCCCTGCGATAATTAAAATCCGCATCATTCGGATTGATCTTTTGATCCTGTTGGGCAAGGACATCTAAATTTAAAGAATCAGGCCACCAGGAACGAACAGGATCTTTTGCATCCACATTCGAACCTACATGAACTTCCATGTTTTCTCCATGATGAAATGGACATTTCATTTCTTCTTTCATTGTAATACTCCTTTCGATATGTATGGAATCATACATAATATTATTAATTTCGACTCATCTTATTCTTGGGTCATTTAGATTATTTCACATTGACTACTTTTTTACTAGTTATATGCTTTGAATGTCAAATTTTGTACAATTATGTTCTTTCACTTCTTTTTCCACTTTTTGTTAATCAAACTTTTGAAATACATCATATAAAAAAAGCCAGAATATGCAATCTGACCTTAAAACTTCATTTGATTTTTATTTAAAAATCTTTTTACCCCCTTATTCGAATGGGATGACGAATAACCGTTTTTAGCTTTTGTACATCACAACGTCTTGGATCACTCAAATAGATTTCATGATGCCATCTATGATCATTAAAATCTAAAGTATACCCGTTTTCTTTGACGAACTGATGCATCGCACTCACGGTATCCGGTTCATCATCATAAGATCCAATATGCATACATTGAACGCACAATCCTTCAGTTACATTTAAAAAATCAACTTTAGAAAAATCCATCTTTTTCTTTTTAGTTGCTTCCTGTATAGCCCAGTCAAAATCTTCTTTCGTCACAAAATCTGGTAAACGAATCATCGAAATAAAATAAAGATCCTGTTTGCGGGTATAATCCATACCTTTCGTGTTTTCCTGCCACCAAAATCCTTCTAATGGTGGTACTACGTATTCAAAATAACCTTGTATTTTATGATCCCCTTTATAACTCATTTTAATAGTAAAAGCAATTCCATATAATAGACCAAGCGCTTGTGCATACTCTCCTTTTTCATCATTAGGATCTCCTTGCCCACGAACCGCAATATAATTCATGGCAGGAACTTCAACGATCGTCGGCTTTTTAGGCGGCATGTAAAACTCTTTGTATTCTTTCTTATAATCAAATGGCATATATGTAACCTCTTTCTATATCCTTTCTATCAAAAAAACTATTTTAATACGCTAAATTCAACTAAAAAGTTGATGATTCAACATGAATAGCGTCAGATTCAGGGATATTCTTTGATATATAAAGGAGATTCCCTATGATCAACGAAACATTCTTGAACCATCTAAAACCAGTAG